>NZ_JBKOOL010000029.1:0-43860 GCF_046764065.1 Nocardia sp. NPDC002869 | reverse complement strand
CCGGGGGTGCCGGGCGCCAGCACGTACAGGACCACGGCGGCGGCGATACCGAGCAGTATCACAGCGGCGAGAAGGACTCCGGCGGTACGGCGACGGCGGGCGCCGGGCTCGGCCCCGATATCACGGAGCCGGGCCGGGGTACGGCCGATCCGCGCCGGTTCGGTGAGCTCCTCGTCGTCGGCCCAGGGAAAACGCACCAGGTCCGCGTCCCGGTCGTCGCCGGGCGCGTCCACCCAGTCCGACCAGCCACCGGTGAATTCGGTGCGGCGACCGGACAGTTCGGCGGGCGCCGGATCGGGCCGGGCTGTCGCGCTGCCGGCCTCGGCGATGTAGTCGGGGTACCTGGCGGGGCCGTCGTCGGCCCCCGGGACGACCTCGCCGCCGGGCTCCGGCGCGCGAGGCGGCACATCCGTGTCGCGCGTCCCCTCCGGCTCCAGCGGACCGTACCATCGATCGAGCTTTTTGTAGGACTTCAACATTCCCCCATTCCCGTGGCGCCGGGCGCGTGATCTGGCATCATCGATCCCTCTCGGCGATCAGTTCACGGAGAACGAGTCGGTTTCGGTTGTACGGGGTGTGGGAGTGGTGGTCACCGGACCCTCCGGGGCACCATTGTTCACTCCTGTCCCAAAAGGGAATTGTCCCGTACCGGAGGGAGCGGGCGCAGGCGACGCGCCGGGATCGGCACCTGAGAATCCGTTCGGAGCGGGAACTCCACTGTCCGGCATGCTCGGGACCTGCGGTATCGCCTTTTCCGCGACGGGTTCGTTGCCGCTGCCGTGTACCGCGGCGAGATCTCGCGCGGCGGCGGCGAACCAGTCGGCGATGAAGCGGGTGGGCGCCTCACCGGTGGCCGAAATGGCCGCATTGCCATAGGCCTGGTGCCGCTGGATGGTGTCCCAGTAGCGCACCCATGTCGTGGTGTCGAGCAGGGCATGGTTGTCGGTGATGTTGTCGACGACCGCGTCGAAGGCCTGACTCACCAACCGGATACCGGTGGTGGGGGGAACGAGCTGCGGAACGGCGCCCAGCAGTTTGACTCCCAGCATCAGCAGCGCCGCCGGGGGATTCGCCAGGCCGGCGGTGGCCAGTTCGGCGATCGCCGTGGGGTTCAACACCGTACGGACCACGGTGACCACCGCGTTCAGCCCGATCATGCCCACTTTCAGCAGGGCTCGCATGGCGCCCGGAATATCCAGCGGGGTCCGTGGATCGGCGGCATCGGCCAGCCGTTCGGAGATCGACTTCTTCGGCGAGATGTTCAGCGTCGCCAGCGAGGTGCCCTGGATGTCCTCGTTGACCACCTTGGTGGCCGTTTTGATCGAGGTGAACGCCAGGGCCTGCGCGATCGAGGTGAGCGAGGCGATCGGATCGCCGCCGCTGAGCTTCATCTGCCCCACGACACCGGCCACCGCCTTGAGGATCGGCGCGCCCTCGGGGGCATCGCAGGCGAGATCGCCCGCGGCACAGAAACTGGCCACACGCCCGGTGAGCGCACCGAAATTCTCCGCGGTATCCCGATCGGGCGCGATACCGCCGCCGGTGGCCGGGGTCTGGTTCAGTGCCGCGATATGCCCGATCTCGGTGCCCTCGGTGCCGGGCGCGGGGTCGGGGTTGGCCTTGCCCGGCGCACCGGGGAACAGCGGGGCTCCGGCGTTGCGGGTCGGGTCACCGATCAAGGCGACGGCGGCGACCTTGTCGGCGGGCAGGCCGCCCTGCCCCTGGCCGATCTCCTGCGCGAAGACCGAGGCCACATGCGCGCCCTGCGAATACCCGACGATCGCGAAGCGGGTCTCCGGGCAGCGCTGCGCCACCGAACCCGCCATACTGCGCAGCCGGATCAGGCCGCCCTTCACCGAATCCGAATACGGTGTGGCGCTACCGCCGTCGACCCCGCCGAAGCTGGACTCGTACGGCACGTAGGCACGCTCGACCAGTCCCTGGTCGGGCGCCGCGGCCATGAGCGGCCGGAAGACGGTGGACAGCATGCCGGTATCGGTAGTGGGGGCGGCATCCGGCGAGGATTCGCCGGTGCCCTGGACCCCCAACGCGTACAGTGCCGGACACGACGTCACCGCGAGTTCGGTCGAGGGGCCCGCCGGATTCGGCGGTTGAGCGTACGCGGGAGCGGCGAGTGTGCCCGCTGCCGCCGTCGCCACAGCGACGGTGAATGCGATCAGCATCCCCGAGAATCTTGTGCATCCAGCCATAGCGACCCGCAATCAGTCCTACCGCAGTTACCGAGCGCGACGAAACGCAGTAAACGGTAACAGATTCCAGCTATGACCGCTGACGCGCCGAAGAGTTTACGCGACCCGCCAGCACGACCCGTATGTGACGCGGCGCGCCGAAGCCCGAACGTTATATTCTTCCGGCAACCGCGGAAGGGCTGCCAAGGCCCCGAAACACCTCCCGGGGCACCCTCTTCCCGTCTCGGTGAAGAGTGGACTTCGCAGGAGACCCACGCGGTCACCACAGGGACACCCGGAACACCGGCCGACGCCTGCGCACCGCTCGGCCGCCGGGACCACCACAGCGGGCACACACGTACACACGGCCACGGCGGACACCGTGGCACCCGGGAAGACGACGACCACAGCCGACGCAGGGGACGTTCAGGCGGCGGAAGTCACCCGGTACACGTCGTAGACACCTTCGACATTGCGGACAACATTCAGCAAATGCCCGAGATGCTTCGGATCACCCATCTCGAAGGTGAATTTACTGATCGCCACCCGGTCGCCATGGGTGGCCACCGACGCGGACAGGATGTTGACCTTCTCGTCGGCGAGCACCTTGGTGACATCGGAGAGCAGCCGGGTGCGGTCCAGCGCCTCGATCTGGATGGCCACCAGGAATACCGAATGCGGCGACGGCGCCCACTCCACCGCGATGATGCGTTCGGACTGGGCGCGCAGCGAATCGGCGTTGGTGCAGTCGACCCGGTGCACACTCACCGACCCGCCGCGGGTGACGAAACCCATGATCTCGTCGCCCGGTACGGGAGTGCAGCATTTGGCCAGCTTCGCGACGGTCCCCTCGGCACCCGGGATCAGTACGCCGGCATCACCGGTGAGCCGCTGCCGCGACGGTGTGGTGGACGGCGTGGACCGTTCGGCGAGTTCGTTCTCGACATCACCGATTCCGCCCAGCTGGGCCATGAGCCGCTGCACCACGTGGTGTGCGGAGACCTGATGTTCGCCGACGGCGGTGTAGAGCGCGGAGATATCGCTGTAGTGCAGTTCGTGGGCGACGGCGGTCATGGCGTCGACGCTCATCAACCGCTGCAGCGGCAGTCCGACGCGGCGGACCTCCTTGTTGATCTGTTCCTTGCCGCTCTCCAGTGCCTCTTCGCGACGCTCCTTGGCGAACCACTGCCGGATCTTTGCCTTGGCGCGTGGCGAGACGACGAAGGTCTGCCAGTCACGGCTGGGCCCGGCATTGGGCGCCTTGGAGGTGAAGACCTCGACGACCTCACCGTTCTCCAGCTGGCGTTCCAGCGCGACCAGCCGCCCGTTGACCCGGGCACCGATGCATTTGTGCCCGACCTCGGTGTGCACCGCGTAGGCGAAATCCACCGGAGTCGACTTCTGCGGCAGCGTGATCACATCACCCTTGGGGGTGAAGACGAAGATCTCGGGCGCCTTGAGGTCGAAGCGCAGCGATTCCAGGAACTCCGCCGGGTCGGCGGCCTCCCGCTGCCAGTCGAGCAGCTGCCGCATCCAGGCCATATCGTCGACCTCGGCGGCGTCCCCGGAATGGCGGCCCTTGGTCTCCTTGTAGCGCCAGTGCGCGGCGATCCCGAATTCGGCGGTCCGGTGCATATCGTGGGTGCGGATCTGTACCTCGAGTGGTTTACCGTCCGGGCCGACCACCGTCGTGTGCAGCGACTGGTAGACGCCGTAGCGGGGCTGAGCGATGTAGTCCTTGAACCGCCCGGCCATGGGCTGCCACAGCGAATGCACCACACCGACGGCGGCGTAGCAGTCGCGCACCTCGTCGCACAGGATCCGGATACCCACCAGGTCGTGGATATCGTCGAAATCCTTCCCCTTCACGATCATCTTCTGGTAGATCGACCAGTAGTGCTTGGGGCGGCCCTCGACGGTGGCCGGGATCCGGGACGCCGCGAGGGTGTTGACGATCTCCGCGCGCACCTTCGCGAGATAGGTGTCACGTGACGGCGCCCGGTCGGCGACCAAGCGGACGATCTCGTCGTATTTCTTGGGATGCAGGATTGCGAACGCGAGATCTTCCAGTTCCCATTTCACGGTGGCCATACCCAGCCGGTGCGCCAGCGGCGCGATCACCTCGAGGGTTTCGCGCGCCTTCTTGGCCTGCTTCTCCGGGGGCAGGAACCGCATGGTCCGCATATTGTGCAACCGGTCGGCGACCTTGATCACCAGGACACGCGGGTCACGCGCCATCGCGATGATCATCTTGCGGATGGTCTCGGCCTCCGCCGCGGCGCCCAGGTTCACCTTGTCCAGCTTGGTGACGCCGTCGACGAGGTGGGCCACCTCGGAACCGAAATCCGCGGTCAGCTGTTCGAGCGAGTACCCGGTGTCCTCGACGGTGTCGTGCAGCAGGGCCGCGACCAGGGTGGTGGTGTCCATCCCCAGCTCGGCCAGGATATTCGCGACGGCCAGCGGGTGGGTGATGTAAGGATCACCGGATTTGCGGAACTGGGTCGCGTGCCGCTCGTCGGCCACATCGAACGCCCGCTGCAGCTGGGTGAGATTGGCCTTCGGATACAGCTCGCGGTGCACCGTGGCCAGCGGCTCGAGCACCGGTTTGACCGCCGGAATGCCGCGCTGACCGGTCATCCGGCGGGCCAGCCGGGCCCGTACCCGGCGCGACGCCGAACTCGGTACCGCGCCGGAGGACCGGCCACCGTCGGGTTCGAGCGCGGGCTCCGGGCGCGAACCGGCGGCAGGGGCAGGGGTGGCGGCACCGTTCGACTGCGAACCGGACGTCTGCTCGACATTCGCCTCGCCCAGATGCTGAGTCATGCCACCACCTCTCCGTGCCGCGGCAGATCACCGCAACGTTCCAGACCACCAACTTTAACCCCCACAGCACCGTGGGAGACCCCCGCCGCAACACCATCGACATCGATCGATATCCCCGGCCACCCGGGAGAACGCCCGATCGCACCCCGGCGTTCCCCCGGCGGCGCGGTCGGGGGTCATTCCACCAGACCGGCCGGGGTCAGTTCCAATTGCCGGGTGACCCCGATCTCATCCAGGAACCGCTGATCATGACTCACCACCAGCAGCGCTCCCCGGTACGCGGCGAGCGCCTGCGTGAGATGGCCGAGACTCACCAGGTCGAGATTGTTGGTGGGTTCGTCCAGTATCAGCAGGCCGGGCCCGGGTTCGGCGAGCAGCAGAACAGCCAGCGCGGCCCGCAGCCGCTCGCCACCGGACAGGGCGGCGGCGGGCACATCGGCGGCGGCACCGCGGAACAGGAAGCGGGCGAGCCGGGCGCGGATCCGTTCCGGTGCGGCGTGCGGGGCGGCGTCGGATGGTGTCCATCCGCTCCAGCAGATCGCGGTCGTGGCCGACCACCACGACGGTCCCGGCGAACTGTGCGACCACCTCGTAGAGGCGGGTGCGGGCGGCCCGGTCGAGGTTGTTGGTGGGTTCGTCGAGCAACAGCACATCCGGTTCGGTCAGCAGTTGCGCGCCCAGACCGAGCAGTACGGTCTCGCCACCGGACAGCGTCGCCAGGCGGCGGTCCAGCTGCTGTACACCGTCGGCGAGGTAGCCGAGTCCCAGCCGGCCGAGCATCGCCACCGCGCGTTCTTCGATATCCCATTGCGCCCCGACGATGTCGAAATCGGTCTCGGCGCCGCTCCCGGACTCGATGCGATGCAACGCTTCGCGGATCCCGGCGATACCGAGTACCTCGTCGACGCGTCGACCGACGGCGAGCCCGAGATCCTGGCGCAGATAGCCCAGCTCCCCGGTCACGGTGATCGACCCGCGAGCGGGCAGCAGATCGCGCGCGACCAGCCGCAGCAGAGTGGATTTCCCGGCGCCGTTGGCTCCCACGAGCCCGATATGGCCCGCGGTGAGCACCGCGTCGAGCCCATCGAACACCGGAGTCCCGTCCGGCCAGGTGAACGAAAGATCGGAAAGAGAAATATCGGCCATGGCTGCCCCTGGAGGTATCGATGCGGAGGCGACGCGCAGAACGCGGGCCGCACGAGCGACTACCTCATGAGAGCAACGGCAGCTCCGATCCTCGGAAACAAGACTCCGGCGACGATACGCGCCGGCCACCACGGACGCCAGCACATTACGCACCTGGTCACAGTTCGGCTCGGGAGTCGAATGGCTTACACGGTGACGATCGATGTGACCGGGTACTCGCCCTGCCGGTCCCGGCCACCCAGCGCCTCGAGTTCCAGCACGACCGCGGCGGCCACCACCTCGGCCCCGGCATCGGCGAACAGGTCGGCTGCCGCGGCCAGCGTGCCGCCGGTCGCCAGGACATCGTCGAGTAGCAGGACGCGGCGACCCGCCAGCGCCACGCCGGTGGCCGGAATCTCCAGCGCCGCCGTACCGTATTCGAGTTCATACTCCCGCGTGATCACCGGCGGTGGGAGTTTGCCGCGCTTACGGACGGCCAGCACACCGGTTCCCAGTGTCGTGGCGACTCCGGCGCCGAGGAGGAAGCCCCGGGCATCGACCCCGGCCACCAAATCGGCATCCGGCGCCAGTGCGGCCAGACAGTCGACCACCGTGCGGAAGCCCTGGGGATCGGCGAAAACGGGGGTGAGATCGGCGAATCGCACCCCCGGCTCCGGGAAGTCGTCGGCCCAGCGGGTGTATCTGCGCACCATCGCGGCGGCCTGACCGGATCGCTCGGCCACCACGTCCGCGGGTTCGGCCGCCGCATGCTTGCTCATCGACACCTCCATGATCGGCTACCGCGCAGCTCAGCGCTGCAGGACCCATTGGTCCATATTCCAGCCGGACCCGGCCCGGGTGGGCCCCGCGACGGCGTTCTGCAGCCCTCCGCCGAAGGCGATGGTGCGCGGCGTCGCGAACAACGGAACGCTCGGCAGCTGTGCCCACAGCAGGTTCTCCGCCTCGGTGAGCAGATTCAGCTGATCTGCCGAGTTCTCTTCGGCCGCAAGCTGATCCGTGATCGCATCGTAACGGCCGCTGCGGAACCGACCGGCATTGAGTCCACTGCCGCTGCGCAGTCCGCTCACCGCGGCGACACCGTCGAGCGAACCGGCCGGACCGGGCAGTCCGCCGGGGCCGCCGAGAACCGCGTCCACCGCGCCGCCGGCCAGTTGCGCGGTGCCGAAGTCCGGGGTGCCGGCGTCCTCCACGGTGATCCCGGCCTGCCGGCAGGAGTCGGCGATCATCGATACGGTGCGCGCGCGGCGGGCATCCGGGGCGAGGTAGCCGACACGAACGGTGAGCTGCTTCTTCCCGGACTCGGCGAGCGCGGACTTCGCCCCGGCCACATCACCGCCGGCGAATGGATCGGCGGCGCCGGTCACCGCCGGGTAGAATGGCGAATCCGGCTGCACGGTACGCGAATCCGCGAGACCCGAACCCAGTCCGGTCTCCGGCGCCTCCGCTACCCGGCCCAGTTGGTCGAACAGCGCCTGGCGCGGCACACACAGCGCGAACGCGCGCCGCGCGGCATCGGTTTCGAAAACTCCACCCGTGCCGAGCACCAACTGCTCGACCCCGCGGCTGGGCTGCTGTTCGACCGCGAATGCGTCCAGGTTCAGGTCCGGCAGCGAGCCCGTACCGATATCGACCACCGAGACCGAACCGTCCGCGATATGGGCGGCGAGATCGGCCGGTTTCGGGTACACCACGATCCGGCCCGTGGCGGGGGCATCACCCCACCATCGTTCGTTGGCCACCAGGGCCAGTCCGTTGTCGAGATCGAACGAGTCGATCCGGTACGGCCCGGAGGACGGGAACGCGGTGATATCGAGATCACCGGGCGCCAGATTCCACCCGGTGTTCCAGAACTGGGCCAGCCGGTCCAGCGCGGGCCGGTCGTCGTTCTGGACGGCGGCGACGATATCGGGCACATTCGCGGCCTGGGACGCCACATGCGCGGGCATCAGTTCACCGGCGGCGAACAGGGTGCGCCAGGGCGAGTAGCGACGGCCCGGCCGGAACACCACCGTGCCGTCCTTGGACCCGGGCCGGCACTCCACCCGCTCGATCTCCTCGTAGCCGGCCGTGCTCGCCGAATCGAACCCGGGAAACCGGCCGCTGCGTGCGGCCCAGGTGAACACCAGGTCGTCGCATGAGGTGGGGACCCCGTCGGAATAGACACCCGCGGGGTTCAGCCGGTACTGGATGGTCTGCGCCTCCCCCGGCACCTCCTTGGCCGACCCGGTATCGCTATCGGCGATCGGCTGCCCGTCGGGACCGGTGTAGAAAAAGCCGGTGAGCACCCGGCCGAACACCGCCTGGGCCGCGGCCGCCCCGGCGGTGGTCCCGCCGTTGTAGCTGGTGACGGTGGTGTCGACGGCGTAGCCGATCGACGGCACCTTGTCCTTGCCGGAACATCCGGCCGCCAGTCCGGCCGCCGCGGCCGTGGCCGCGAGCAGCGCGATCGTCCGGCGCAGAGATGAGTGTCGCATCGAACTACCCCTCGTCTGTCAGTGCCGCCTCTGTCGTTTTCCGGTGGGGCGGGCGCCGGGCGGAGGCCCGCCGGGCCCGGTCCTGCGTGGGTTGCGCTGATCCAGGTCTTCGGGTGCGCCCGCGGGGCGCCGGCCGGGTGCCGCCGCGGGCCGGTCGGCACGGGGGACGGGCCGTCCGCTCGCCTGCGCCGCGCGCCGCGCGTGCACCTTCTTCGTATGCGCCGCCACCGGACCCCAGCGTTCCTTGATGGATACCAGCAGCGGAGTCGCGAAGAAGATCGACGAGTAGGCGCCGACCAGGGTGCCGACGAGCTGCACCAGCGCCAGATCCTGCAGTGTGCCGACCCCCAGCATCCACACCGCGATCACCATCAGGCCGATGATGGGCAGCGCGCCGATGAGGGTGGTGTTGATGGAACGCATCAGGGTCTGGTTGATGGCCAGGTTCGCCTGTTCCCCGTAGGTGCGCCGGCTCGTGTGCAGCACCCCGCGGGTATTCTCCTCGACCTTGTCGAAGACGACGACCGAGTCGTAGAGCGAGAACCCGAGGATGGTGAGCATGCCGATCACCATCGCGGGGGTCACCTCGAAGCCGACCAGCGAATACACCCCGGCCGTGACCAGCATGTCGAAGACCAGGGCGGCCAGCGCCGCCAAGGCCATATCGCGTTCGTAGCGGATACCGATGTAGACGCTGACCAGTACCAGGAACACTGCCAGCGCGATCAGCGCCTGCCTGGTGATCTGCCCGCCCCAGGTCTCGCTGACATCGGAGGCGCTGATGGCGTTGCGGCTGGGGTTCCCGCTGTCGTCGCGCGGCTGGAACTGGTCGAACAGCGCGGTCTGCAGGGCGCCGAGCTGTTCGGCATCCAGTGTCTCCGAACGGATCAGGATGGTCTTGCCGGCGCCGGTACCCACGGTCTGCACCGATTCGGGCGCCGAACCGATGGTGTCGCTGTAGACCGTCTCCACCTGCTCGGTGGTGACATCACCGGCCGGCAGCTGGATACGGGAGCCGCCGACAAAATCGATACCGAAGGTGAAACCGCGCACCGCCATGCTGAGCAGGCAGACCAGCACGATCGCGGCGGTGATCAGGTACCAGCGGCGGCGGTTGCCGACCACATCGAGTACACCGGTGCCGGTGTAGAGGCGGTTCAACCAGCTGTGCCGGGCGCCGGAGGGGCGCGGCGCGGCGGGTTTGTCCATCGTCACGGGGCTGTTCATCGTCACGCCTTCCCGACCGCGGCCTCGGCCGCCTTGCGTTCCCGGGCGAGCTCCTGCATCGCACCGAGCCCGTTCACCGACGGTTTGGCCCAGAAAGTGGACCGGGAGGCCAGGTGGACCAGGGGTGCCGTCACCAGGACCACGACCACCACGTCGAGGATGGTGGTCAAACCGAGCGTGAACGCGAAGCCGCGCACCTGGCCGACGGCCAGCGCGTACAACACGGCGGCCGCGATGAAGCTGACGGCGTTACCGGACAGGATGGTCTTGCGCGCGCGCTGCCAGCCGCGTGGTACCGCCGACCGGAAACTTCGTCCCTCCCGCATCTCGTCCTTGATGCGTTCGAAGAACACGACGAACGAGTCGGCGGTCATACCGATACCGATGATCAAACCGGCGATACCGGCCAGGTCCAGGGTGAACCCGATCCAGCGGCCGAGCAGAACCATGATCCCGTACACCGCGAAACCGGACCCGATCAGCGACAATGCCGTGAGGAATCCGAGCATGCGGTAGTAGACCAGACAGTAGATCAGCACCGCGACCAGGCCGACGGCCCCGGCGAGCAGGCCCGCCTTCAGCGAGGACAGCCCGAGAGTCGCCGACACCGTCTCGGCTTCGGAGGTCTGGAACGACAGCGGCAGCGAACCGTACTTCAGCGTGTTCGCCAGTTCCTTGGCGCTGGCCGCGTTGAAATCACCGGAGATCGAGGTGCGTCCGCCCAGCTGGGGGCCCTGCTGGACCACGGGTGCGCTGACCACCTCCGAATCGAGGACGAAGGCGACCCGCTGCTGCACGTACTCACCGGTGAGCGAGGCCCAGGCATCGCTACCGCTGCCCTTGAACTCGAGGTTGACCTCGTGCCGTGCCTGCTCGGTGTTCAAGCCGGAGGTCGCGTCGGCGATCTCCTGCCCGTCGATCCGGCTCTTGTCGAGCAGGAACACCTCTTTACCGTCGGTGGAGCAGGTGACCAGCGGCAGGTTCGGATCGTCGTTGCCGGCGAGCGGATCGGCGGCGGTGCAGTTCAGGGATGCCATGGCGAGCTGCTGGGTGGTGGGATCGGTGCTCTGCCGGATGGCCTTGGCCATCTCGATCTCCTGCTGCGCCCGTTCCTGCGGGCTCAGCGCTCCCTGGGCGGGAGTGGCCGGCGAAGCGTTCGGATCCTGCGGAGCGGGAGCCGGAGTGGTCTCGGCGGGCGCCGAAGGTTCGGCGGGCGGTTCACCGGGTGCCTGAGCCGGATGGACATCGACCTCGCTCTCCGGCAAGGGCGCGGCGGCGGGGGTCTCCTCGGCCGGTGCGGTGGCGCCGGTATCGGGAACCGTACCGTCCTGAGCGCCGGTATCGGGCGTGGTGCCCGCATCGGGAGCGGTGCCCTCCGCACCGGTACCGGGTACCGCGCCCTCCGCGCCGGCCGGTGCGGGAGCGGGCTCGGGCGCCGGGGTGGTCTGGCCAGGGGCCGGGGTGGCGCCGCCCGGGGCCGGCTGCTGCGCGCTCGGCGCCGGCGCAGCGTTCAGGACCGGCCGGATGTACAGCTTGGCGGTGCTCGCCAGGGTGCGGGCCTGCTGGCTGTCCTCGCCCGGGACGGTGATGACCAGGTTGTCCCCGTCGATCACGACCTCGGATCCGGAGACACCGAGACCGTTGACCCGGTTCTCGATGATCTCCTGTGCCTTGGCGAGACTGTCCTTGCTGGGCCGGTTCCCGTCGGGCGTTCGCGCGGTCAGGGTGACCCGGGTACCACCCTGCAGGTCGATGCCGAGTTTGGGTGTCGGTGATTTGTCACCGGTGAAGAACACCAGCGCGTAGATCGCGGCCACCAGCACGCCGAACAAGGCGAGCCAGCGGAATTGGTGCGCCGATCCCTGGGACGGTGGCACAGGTCGTCATCTCCTAGGCGGAAGTTCTGGGTGGAACGGCCACGGCACATGCCTATACCACCGGTTGCCCGGGATATCCGGTTCCGGTGGCCGGGCCGTGGTGATCAGTCCTTGGTCAGCCGGGTTTCGGTCTGTGCCGGGGTCTCCTCGGCGGCGGCCGCGGCGGGGGCGCCGGCGGAGTCGGTCGACTCGGCGCCCACAGTGCTGTCACCAGCGGTTTCGTCGTCGGTATCGTCGACGCGCACGTCGCGGACGGCCGCACGCAGCCAGGTGGTCACGACATCCTCGGCGATCTCGAGATCGACACTGGTGTCGTCGGCGTCGACCACGGTGCCGTACAGGCCCGAGGTGGTGGTGACCCGGTCACCGACCTTCAGACTGTCCTGCATCTGGGCGACTTTGTCGGCCTCTTTCTTCTGGCGGCGCATGCCTAGGAACATCGGCACCAGCAGCGCGACCAGTATGAGCGGAAACAGCAGATCCATGGTCGAAGTCAGTTCCTGATCTGGGTGGGGAGGGGGACAGGTACGCACACAGTCTGCCAGTTCTTCGGATCCGCGCCACACCCGCACGCCCGAACACGCGGTGTCCGGGTGGCGCCGGGGGTGGGCCGGTGGCACATCACACCCTCCGGTGAACACCCGGCGGGCAACGGCCGGCCCCACGGATAATCGATGGATGACCCCAGAGGAAGTTCACGAGATCACTTTCGCGCGAGCGCCGTTCGGACGCCGGGGCTATCGGGAGCAGGATGTCGACGAACTGCTGGACCTCGTGGCCGCCGCCCTGCAGAACCGCGTCCCGCTGACCGGCGAGATCCTGAATCGCGGTTTCCGGGCGCCCTCGGGTGTGTTCGGGCGCGGCTACCACCCGGATCAGGTGGATGCCTTCGTGGAGCGGGTGCGGCGTGAATTCGGTCTCTGACCGGACGGCGGGCGCCGCCCCTCACTCGAACAGATCGAGTGTCGGGTGGGGTTCCCGGCTCCGGACCTCCAGCCCGCCGAAAGCCAGGTCGGGGGGCGGCGTGAGACCCAGATGTGTCCAGGCGGCCGCGGTCGCCACCCGGCCGCGCGGGGTCCGTGCGACCATCCCGGCCCGCACCAGGAACGGTTCGCACACCTCCTCGACCGTGGCCGGTTCCTCACCGACCGCCACGGCCAGCGTCGACACACCCACCGGTCCCCCGCCGAAACCCCGGACCAGGGCGCCCAGCACGGCGCGGTCGAGCCGGTCCAGGCCCATCGGGTCGACGTCGTAGACCTCGAGCGCCGCCCGGGCGACCGCCAGGGTGATCAGGCCGTCGGCCCGGACCTCGGCGTAGTCGCGCACCCGGCGCAACAGCCGGTTGGCGATCCGGGGCGTCCCCCGGGAGCGGCCCGCGATCTCGGCGGCGGCATCGGTATCGATGCCCAGGCCGAGGATCTGCGCGGAGCGTTGCAGGATGAGCAGCAGCTCGTCGGGCTCGTAGAAGTCCATATGGCCGGTGAAACCGAACCGGTCGCGGAGCGGGCCGGTGAGCGCACCCGAGCGGGTGGTGGCGCCCACCAGGGTGAACGGCGCGATATCGAGCGGGATCGAGGTCGCGCCCGGTCCCTTGCCGACCACCACGTCGACCCGGAAATCCTCCATCGCCAGATAGAGCATCTCCTCGGCGGGCCGGGCCATACGGTGGATCTCGTCGATGAACAGCACGTCCCCGGCGACCAGGTTGCTGAGCATGGCGGCCAGATCACCCGCGCGTTCCAGGGCCGGACCGGAGGTGATGCGCAACGCGGTGCCGAGTTCGGTGGCGATGATCATCGCCAGGCTCGTCTTACCCAGCCCCGGGGGACCCGACAGCAGGATGTGGTCGGGTGTACCGCCCCGCGCCCGGGCGCCGCGCAGCACCAGGGCGAGTTGTTCCCGCACCCGCGGCTGACCGATGAAACCGTCCAGCGATGTAGGACGCAGTCCGGAGTCGGTATCACCGTCGGAGGCGAGATAGCCGGCACTGACCGGCGATTCCGGCGAGGTCTGGTCGTCGTCGTATTCCATTACGGCCTAACGATTCCTGCCCAGTGTCCCGAGCGCGGCACGCAATGCCGCCGATGTACCGGCGTCGGGATTCTCGGCCAGTACCGCGTCCACGGCCGGCTCGGCCTGTTTGAGCGGGAACCCGAGGCCGGTGAGCGCCTCCACTACCTGATCGCGGACCGGCGTGGATACCGGCGCGACAACGGCCGCGCGGTCCGCCGGTACGGGGACCAGGTTCACCTTGTCCCGAAGTTCCACGACCATCCGCTCGGCCCCGCGCTTGCCGATGCCCGGCACCCGGGTGAGGGCGGCGATATCGCCCGCGGCCAGCGCCTTGCGCAGCGCCTCGGGTTCCAGCACCGCCAGCACCGCCATGGCCAGCCGCGGACCCACCCCGGACACGGTCTGCAACAGACCGAACAGCTCGCGCGACTCGGTATCGGCGAACCCGTAGAGGGTCATCGCGTCCTCGCGCACGATCAACGCGGTGAACAGCGTGGCCTCCGCACCGCGGGTGAGACCGGCCAGGGTCGCGGGGGTGGCGTTGAGCCGGTATCCGACGCCCGACGCCTCCAGCACCACATGATCGAGGGCGAGTTCGAGGACTTCGCCGCGTATGGACGCGATCACCCGCGTACCGCCTTCCGCTGCTGTTCCAGTCGTTGTGTGTACTGCTGCCGGGCCCGTTCGGCCAGGGCTTCGGCCCGTGCCATCCGCTCCAGCAGCGGCGCCCGCCAGCAGTGGCAGATGGCGAGCGCCAGCGCGTCGGCGGCATCGGCCGGTTTCGGCGGGGTCGCGAGCCCGAGAATCCGGGTGACCATCGCGGTCACCTGTTTCTTGTCCGCACCGCCGTTACCGGTGACGGCCGCCTTCACCTCACTGGGAGTATGGAACATGACCGGGATATCGCGGCGCGCGGCCGCCAGTGCGATGACCCCGCCCGCCTGCGCGGTGCCCATGGCGGTGCGCACATTGAGCTGCGCGAACACCCGCTCGATCGCCACCACCTCGGGACGGTGGGTTTCCATCCACTCCTCGGCGGCGTCGGAGATCCGCAGCAGTCGCCGGGCCAGGTCCATCTCGGCCGGTGTGCGGACCACATCCACCGCGATCGCCCGCACGGTGCGCCCTGCGCCCCCCTCGACCATGCTCACCCCACACCGGGTGAGCCCGGGGTCGACGCCCATCACCCGCACCGACGAATCCCTTCCCAGAACGAACAGTTGTTCGAAGTCTAGTGCAGGACCGGGTATCTGGGCGCCAGGGACACGGACCCGGGTCGCCGGGGGCTCAGCGACCCAGCTGCGCTGCGAAGATGTCGTACGCGGCGGCGTCGTAGAGCACGAACCGCACTTCCTCGACCCGGGTCGCGGTGGCGTGGACGGTGTCGATCGCGATCCGGGCCCCGTCCTCCATCGGCCAGCGGTACACACCGGTGGAGATCGCCGGGAACGCGACCGTCCGCGCGCCCAGTTCGTCCGCGACCCGCAGTGATTCGCGATAGCAGGAGGCCAGCAGCGGGGCGAGCTGGGCCGCACGGCCGCCGCGGGCCGACCACACCGGGCCGACCGTATGGATGACCCACCGGGCCGGCAGGTCACCGGCCGTGGTCGCCACCGCCTGCCCGGTGGGCAGTCCGCGGGGGTAGTCCGTCTCCCGCAGCCGCCGGCATTCGGCCAGGATCGCGGGTCCGCCGCGCCGGTGTATCGCACCGTCCACACCCCCGCCGCCGAGCAGCTCCGAGTTGGCGGCATTGACCACCGCGTCGACCTGCTGCTCGGTGATATCCCCGTGCACGAGAGTCACAGCGACCATGCCGCCATTGTGCCGCCGCCCGCCGTCCCTCCCCCCGGTGGCACGCCCGCGCTCCCCCGATCGATACCTGCATGTCCCGGCACTACCGCCGGTCATCCGTGACATACCCGAGTCGACCTCTGGACAGAAGCGTAACCAACTGGTTACGTTTTACCCACGATCTGGTCCTCACCCGGACCTATCGCGCACCCATCCGTATGGGCCAGTATCACCGAATCCGAGCGCACCGCCCGCTGGTCGGGCCGTGGCAGGACCGGGAGCGGGCCGGACGATACGGGTGCGGTTGTCCTACGAAGAGGGGCAGCCGTGGAGCGAATACACCGTCGACGCGTGCGAGCCGCCACGTCACCTCGCCCTGCGCGCCGTCGACGAGCACGGCAGCCGGCATCTCGAGGTCACGCTCACCGAACACGAGGGGCGGACCGAGCTCATCTTCGTCCACCACCTGGTTTCGCCCGAACAGCTGCCCGAGATCGGGCCCGGCCGGGATTACTACCTGGACGCACTCGGGGCGTCACGCACCGATTCGCGACGCCCCGACTTCGACGACTACTACCCCGCCCTGCGGGGCCACTACACCGCACTCACGGGTCGGTACAGTTAGTCGGCGTCCAGTTCGGCCAGCACCTCGTCGGAGATGTCGACATTGGTGTAGACGTTCTGGACGTCGTCGCTGTCCTCCAGCGCGTCGACCAGTTTGAACACCTTGCGGGCACCGTCCGCGTCGACCGCGACGCTCACCGACGGCTGGAAACCGGATTCGGCGGAGTCGTAGTCGATATCGGACGACTGCAGCGCCTTCCGTACCTCGATCAGGTCGCCGGGCTCGCTGATGATCTCGAAGGATTCACCGAGGTCGTTGACCTCCTCGGCGCCGGCGTCCAGCACCGCCATCAGCACATCGTCCTCGGACAGACCGTTCTTCTCCAGGGTGACGATGCCCTTACGGTGGAACAGGTAGGACACCGATCCCGGATCGGCCATGTTCCCGCCGTTGCGGGTCATGGCGACGCGGACCTCACCGGCAGCCCGGTTGCGGTTGTCGGTGAGGCATTCGATCAGGACGGCGACACCATTGGGGCCGTAGCCCTCGTACATGATGGTCTGCCAGTCGGCGCCGCCGGCTTCCTCGCCGCCGCCGCGTTTACGTGCCCGCTCGATATTGTCGTTGGGAACCGACGATTTCTTGGCCTTCTGGATGGCGTCGAACAGCGTCGGGTTGCCTTCCGGATCGCCACCGCCGGTCCGGGCCGCCACCTCGATGTTCTTGATCAGCTTGGCGAAGAGCTTGCCACGCTTAGCATCGATCGCCGCCTTCTTGTGCTTGGTGGTGGCCCATTTGGAGTGGCCGCTCATTCCCTACTTCCTTCAGGTCGATGGCACGGTATCGTTCGACAACGCTACGCCACGGACCAGATCGACGAACATTCGGTGCACACGGTGATCACCGGTGACTTCCGGGTGGAAGGCCGTGGCCACCACGCGGCCCTGCCGGACGGCGACGATCCGGCCGGCGGCCGGACCGCTCGGCACCCGGGCCAGCACCTCCACCCCGTCACCGGCCCGTTCGACCCACGGCGCGCGGATGAATACCGCCCGGACCGGGTCGCCGGGCAGCCCGGCGAATTCGATATCGGTTTCGAACGAGTCGACCTGACGCCCGAAAGCGTTGCGGCGCACCGTCATATCGATTCCGTCGAGATGTTTCGCATCGGCGCGGGTGTCGAGCACCTCGCTCGCCAGCAAGATCATCCCGGCGCAGGACCCGAACGCCGGCATCCCGGCGCGCAGCCGGGCGCGCACCGGTTCGAGCAGTTCGAAGATCTCGAGCAGTTTGCTGATCGCCGTGGACTCCCCGCCGGGCAGGACCAGCGCGTCGACGGCGGCCAGTTCGTCCGGGCGGCGGACCAGAACCGGGCGGGCACCGCAGTCGGCGAGCACCGCGATATGTTCCCGGACATCGCCCTGCAGGGCCAGCACGCCGATGGTGGGCTGGTCGGGCGCGGCACCGGCATCCGGTGCGGCCGCCACTTCGGGGGACACCGCAGACTCGTTCACGTGTGCGAGCTTACGAGCCGGACCGGTGTGCGCGGGGTCACGCCGCTTCCGGACGGACCCCCGGCGGCCGCAGACCGTCCCGGCTAGGAACGCAGTGTCCGGATCAGGCCCTCCTGCACCACCGCGGCCACCAGCCGGCCGTCGCGATCGAAGATCTTCCCGCCGGTCAGGGCCCGGCCGAACCCGGCAGACGGCGACGACTGGTCGTAGAGCAGCCAGTCATCGGTGCGGAAGGGGCGCAGGAACCACATCGCGTGATCGAGCGAGGCGTTCTGGGTGGGCTCGTCGGGATGGGTGACCTTGGACGAGCCGAGCAGCGTCATATCGCTCATATAGGCGAGCGTGCACACATGGAACAGCGGATCATCGGGCAGCGGATGCCGATAGCGGAACCACACCTGCTGCGGGGAGACGACCCCGGGCCGCTTGGTCACCTGCTCTTGCGGCACGGGACGGATATCCCAGTGCTCCCATTCCCGCATGGCCCACAGCCGCTCGGGATCCATACTGGTCGCGGCACCGGGAAGATCGTTCGGCGGCTCCACATCGGCCATCTCGTCCTGATGCGACGGGCCCTCGTCCCCGATATGGAAGGACGCCGACATGGTGAATATCGCGGCACCGTCCTGCACCCCGGTGACGCGGCGGGTGCAGAAGGAGCGACCGTCCCGGATCCGGTCCACCAGGTAGACGGTGGGCGCCCCGGGATTGCCGGGCCGCAAGAAGTAGCCGTGCAGCGAATGGACCTGGAACCGCGGCTCCACCGTGCGCACCGCCGCCACCAGCGCCTGGCCCGCCACCTGGCCGCCGAACGTACGCGGCAGCTGGGTCTTGGGGGACGCGCCGCGGAAGATATCCCGCTCGAGGCGTTCGATCTCCAGTGCCTCTTCGATAGTCGCCATCCGCCGACATTATCCCGAGCCCCCGTTTTTCCACGATCCGGTCACGGGTAATCCCCGTCACCGGCCGCCCGGCCGGACCTGCTGTGATGTTTCGGTGCCGCGTTTCACACCGACCACCCCCGACGCTCTCGCCGAACTGGTGACCCGGGACCTGCGGACGCTGGACGGGTACCGGGTGGTCGGTGTCGACGGCGCCGACGCGGCGGGCCCGCTCGGGTTCGCCCGACGCGCCGCCGAGCGAGTGCGGGCGGACGGACGGCCCGCCGAAACGGTATCGCTGCACGATTACGTCCGGCCCGCCTCGCTACGGATGGAGTTCGGCCGCGACGAGACCTCGTATCGCTCGAGCTGGTTCGACTATGCGGCACTGCGGCGCGAAGTACTCGATGCGGTGCACCACACCGGCACCTGGCTACCCGCGCTGTGGGACGAGGCCGCCGATCGCTCCGCGCGGGCCCGTCGGCGCGCCGCGCTGCCCGGGACCGTGCTGTTCGTGGCGGGCCCCATGCTGCTGGGTCGCGGCCTGCCCTTCGATCGCACCGTCCGCCTCGACCTCAGCGCGGCCGCGCTCACCCGCGGCACCCCGGACGACGATGCCTGGACCGTACCGGCACTGCTCGCCCACGATCGCGAAAACAGCAAGGCAGCGGAATATTTCGTGCGCTGGGACCATCCCGACCGGCCGGCTCTGCGGACCGGCATCGGCTGACCGCGCGACAAACGGCCGATCTACCGGTCCACGCCGGGTGACGGAACATCAGACCAGGCGGTGACCGCCATCCGCGTGCAGAACGGTGCCGGTGACGAACGGATTGCGCATGAGGGCGAGGATCGCGGCCGCGATATCGTCCGGCCGCCCGATACGGCCCACCGGTAGCCGCGCCGCCATGTCCCGCTGTCGCTGTCCCGGGTCACCACCACCGATCGACTCCCAGATCGGGGTATCCACCCAACCCGGCGAGATGACGTTGACCCGGGTCGGTGCGAGTTCGAGCGCCAGCGCATAGGCCAGCGAGGCCACGCCGCCGTTCACGGCGGCGACCATCGCCGAACCCGGGCCCGGCCGATAGGCGGCGATACCCGAGGTCAGTACGAGCGAACCCCTCGGACCGAACTCGGCGTACTTGGCGACCAGCGCGGGTCCGAAGAGTTTCGTATCGACGAGGGCTCGGGTCGCCATGGGTTCGAAGGACCGGATGGGCGCATACATTCCCCGCACATCGGCGGCGGTGACGATCGCGTGGTCGATCCGGCCGAGGTCGGCGAACAGCGTCTCGACCTCGGCTTCCCGGGTGATGTCGACCTGCCGGGTATGCACCGTACCGGGTCCTTCGGGCAGCGTGGCCGCTGCCGTCGCGAGCCGGGCGGCGGACCGGCCGGCGATCACCACCTCGGCACCCGTAGCGACGAGTTCCCGGGCGAGCGCGAGACCCATTCCGGAGCTGCCACCGATGATGACGACCCGTTCGGTCGCCGTCGTATCTGCTGTCATGGTGCCAGTCGACCACCGGCGGAATCCCCGGTCCATGTGGTAGTTGCACACAACCGTTCGGCTCCGGCGAACGTCGCTGCCGGGAGGGCTTTGCGCACCGCCCATGGCGCGCGGTCAGAGTTCGGCAGGTCCGGTGAGCGCACCCGCCGGCAGCGTCTCGAGCACACCGCGCAGCACCGGATGGCGGCTGTCGCGCGGCCATGCCGCGACATAGGTGACGATCAGCGGATCGCCGGGGAAAGCACGCCAGACCAAGCCCGGGCGCCGTGCCCGTAACGACCCCACACCCACCACATCGTCCCGGGACGGCAGCACCGAAACCATCTGGGCATGGCCGAGCACACTGTCGCTGAGCCGCATCCGCACGCCCCGCGCACGGAGCTCGTCGAGCAGCCTGTCGTGCAGTCCGGGAGCCACGTCGCGGGGAAAGAGGATCAGTTCGTGTCCATCCAGCTCGTCCGGAGTCAGGATCGAGGCGCCGGCCAGCGGATGGGTGGCCGACATCAGGATCCCGAGTTCCTCGGCGGCCACGGGTCGCCGGACGAAGGCGGCAGGCAGCTGGACCGGTGCCCGTAGCAGAGCCAGATCCACCGCGCCCGCGGCCAGCAACTCGGCCTGCTCGGTAGTGGTACCGCTGGTCAGGACCGTCCGGGCACCCGGGACCACAGCCCGCGCCCGTTCGCCGATCCGGGCGGGCAACCAGGGCGGTGCGCCGTTGACCAGCCCGAGACGCAAGCGCGGATCGTCGACGCCGCCCGCTCGCCGGGCCGACCGGACCGCCTCGTCGGCGGCGCGCAACACCGCACGACCCGATACCAGCAGTGCCGCTCCCGCCGGAGTCAATTCGGTCCGGCGGCCGCGCAGCACCAGGGGCGTACCGAGCTCCCGTTCCAGTACCTTCAGCTGCTGGCTCAGAGTGGGCGTGGTGATGAACAAGCGGCCGGCGGCGCGACCGAAATGCAGTTCCTCGGCGAGTACGACGAAGTACCGCAGCTGCCGCAGTTCCATCCGCGCCGCGCTACCGAGCCCACCGCGCCCCGGTGCCGCACCGCGGCACCGGATCGAGGCCGCCGGCGCACGCCTGGCACGGGGGCGGCACGATGCCGCCGGAGTTCCGCGCGCCGATCACCAACCGCGTTCGGCCAGCCGGTGCGGCTGCGGGATCTCGTCGACATTGATACCGACCATCGCCTCGCCCAGCCCGCGCGAGACCTTGGCGAGCACATCGGGGTCGTCGTAGAACGTGGTCGCCTTGACGATCGCGCTCGCGCGCTGTGCCGGGTTACCGGACTTGAAGATGCCCGAACCGACGAAAACGCCCTCGGCGCCGAGCTGCATCATCATGGCCGCGTCGGCCGGGGTGGCGATACCGCCGGCGGTGAACAGCACGACGGGCAGTTTCCCGGTGTCGGCGATCTCCTTCACCAGTTCGTAGGGCGCCTGGAGTTCCTTGGCGGCGACGAACAGTTCATCGGTGGGCAGAGAGGCCAGCCGGGTGATCTCCTGCCGGATCTTGCGCATATGCGTGGTGGCGTTGGAGACATCGCCCGTGCCCGCCTCGCCCTTGGAGCGGATCATGGCCGCGCCTTCGGTGATCCGGCGCAGCGCCTCACCGAGATTGGTGGCGCCACAGACGAAGGGCACCGTGAAGTTCCACTTGTCGATGTGGTTGGCGTAGTCGGCGGGGGTGAGGACCTCGGATTCGTCGATGTAGTCGACACCGAGGCTCTGCAGCACCTGCGCTTCCACGAAATGCCCGATCCGGGCCTTGGCCATCACCGGGATGGAGACCGCTTCGATGATCCCGTCGATCATGTCCGGATCACTCATCCGGGACACCCCGCCCTGGGCGCGGATATCGGCCGGTACCCGTTCGAGCGCCATCACCGCGACGGCGCCGGCATCCTCGGCGATCTTGGCCTGGTCCGGGGTGACGACGTCCATGATCACCCCGCCCTTGAGCATCTCGGCCATACCGCGCTTCACGCGGGCGGTACCGGCCTCGCGGGTCGCGTCGGCGGTCTGGGTGGTCTCGGGCGTGGTCACGGCAGCTCCTGTGTCTGTTGCCAGGTGGTGATCGTCGATGAACACCACGATTCTAGGTGGGGCGACAAACCGGCTTCATAGCCAGTTGACGCACACTGGCCTGGCAACCACCTGCGATTTCCCGTCGACCTCCGGCTATTGGACCGGAAAACGCCGCCGCCGGACCGGTGTGACACCGGCCCGGCGGGGCACTGCGAACCGATTCAGATCGGATCGACCACCAGCAGCTTCGCCCAGTACTCGGCGGCGCCGGGACCCAGAATCGGCAACAGGTAATCGAACAGGATGTAGGACACGTCTTCACCTCCACACACCGAATCGACACATCCTCGGCGTGTCAAACCGTCCGCGACCCTATCACGCCGGTGAGCCCGGTCACATTTCACCGGATGGAGCGCACCTCCGGATCGCCCGCGGCGTCGGCCGCCGCCGCGGCTTCCGCGAGCAGCTCGTCCAACTGGTACGGATACACCATCTCACCTGCGGCGACCTGGGCCCTGATATCGTCCGGACCGCACCACCGGTTACCGGTGATGGAGCGTTGCTCGACATAGGTCAGATCGGTCGCCTCGGGTTCGAATCGCGGTACCCGCAGCGCGAAGAACAGTTCCTCGGACCGGATCAGATCGCCGTTGAACGGGAAGACCGCCACCCGCCGCCAGATCGGACCGCGGAGCGCCGCCGGATCGGCGAGGAGCCCGGTTTCCTCGTACACCTCGCGCACGGCGGCTTCGCGCAGGCTCTCCCCCGGCTCCACCCCGCCGCCGACGGTGAACCAGAACGATACCTCCGGGGCCAGCGGATCGTGGCCGCGCATGAGCAGGATCCGGTCCTGTTCGTCGAGCAGGGCCACCCGCGCCGAGACCCGCGTGGTGTCGACCTCCAGTCCGGTGGAGGCCGCGGGAGTGGCCCGTTCGGCGATCTCGAAATAGGTCGGCATGGGGGCGGTACCGCCGAGGTGCAGCCAGCGCACCGGGCGGCGGGCCCGCAGCGCCAGGGTGTCGCGCACAGCGTCGTTGTGGAAGCGGCGGGCGATGAGCACCCGGGCTTCGGCATCGGCCAGTTCGGCGACCTGCTGGGTCGGCAGCTCGGCGATATCGACGGCCGACAGGGCCGCCGCCAGCTGGTTCTCCACGGTTTCCCGGTCTTCGCGGCCGGTGCGCTCGGCGCGGTCGGCCAGTGCGGTGAGCCGCCGGGCGGACTCGGCGGTATCGGGCTCCGGGCCGGCGTGCGCACCGGACAGCGATATCGCCACCGCCCGGGCCACCACGGCCCGGCGGGCCAGCGCCGCCTCCAGCGCGTGCCAGGCCAGATCGGTGCGCACATGCAGGCGGTCGAGCCGGTTGGCGGTGGAATAGGCCCACACCCCGAGTGCGACCACGAGAGCGGCGACGAACGTGAGAACGAGAACCGTGGTCGCGGAGAAGGTGATCATCCGGCCACCCGCACCCGCAGATCGCCGACCACCACGGTTTCGTAGACCCGCAGGATCTGTTCGGCCACCACCGGCCAGTCGTAGGTGCCGACCACCTGGGTCGCCGTACGCACCAGATCGCCGCGCCGGGCCTCGTCGGTGAGCACCGTGTCCAGGGCATCGGCCAGAGCCGTTGCGTCACCGATCGGCACCAGCAACCCGGCGGCGCCGTCGCGCAGTACCCGCCGGAAAGCGTCCAGTTCGCTGGCCACCACGGCGGTCCCGGCGGCCATGGCCTCGATGAGGATGATCCCGAAACTCTCCCCGCCCAGATTCGGTGCCACGTAGACATCGGCGCTGCGCATGGCCGAGGCCTTCTCCGCGTCCGAGACCTGGCCGAGGAAACGCAGGTGCCGAGCGAGCGGACCGGCCTCCCGGCGCAGACGTTCCTCGTCACCGCGACCGACGACCAGGACCTCTACCTCGGGATGCCGCGCGACGAGGGCCGGCAGCGCCCCCAGCAGGACCTGCATCCCCTTACGCGGCTCGTCGTAGCGTCCGAGG
This sequence comes from Nocardia sp. NPDC002869, assembly GCF_046764065.1. Classification (NCBI taxonomy): domain Bacteria; kingdom Bacillati; phylum Actinomycetota; class Actinomycetes; order Mycobacteriales; family Nocardiaceae; genus Nocardia; species Nocardia sp. NPDC002869. The sequence continues at coordinate 19,820 of NZ_JBKOOL010000029.1, read as the reverse complement.
AACAGGACGGTGCCACCCGGTCGGGGATAGCCGGGCAGCCGCGGGGCGCGGGCGAACGCCTGCACATCCACCCCGTTCGGGATCTCCACCGCGTCGGAACCGAGTGCCTCCACCTGCCAGCGGCGGGCCAGTTCCGATACCGCGATCCGGCCGCTGATCTTCTCGTGATAGGGCCGCAGCACACCCTGGAATGTCGCCAGTATCAGGGACTTCGTGGTGGAGGTGTGGAAAGTGGCCACGATCGGGCCCTCGGCGATCTTCAGGGCCAGCATGGACAGACTGGGCGCGTTGGGTTCGTGGATGTGCAGGACATCGAACTCGTTGCCCTCGATCCACCGGCGGATCCGGGTATAGGCGGTCGGCCCGAAGGAGAGCCGGGCGACCGAGCCGTTGTACGGGATCGCCACCGCGCGCCCGGCCGAGACGACGAAATCGGGAAGCTCGGTCGTCTCGGAGGCGGGCGCCAGCACACTAACTTTGTGACCGCGTTCCAGGAAAACCTGCGCGAGCTCCACCACATGCGCCTGCACGCCGCCCGGTACGTCGAACGAGTAGGGACAGACCATGCCGATTCTCATGGGGCGCGGTCTCCACCGGCTTCGATCGAATACGTCTCGCGCCGCGCCTGTGCGGCGTGGATACGGTCCAGCCGGGCCTCGGACAGATCCGTTTCCCACAACGGTTGCAACATATGCCAGTCGGCCGGGTGCTCGGCGATACCGGCGGCGAAACAATCCGCCAGCGCCTGCGTCGCGGCCGCGACACCGTCCGTGACGTCCAGGGGCTCCCGGGTACGGACCACCCAGCCCTCACAGCCGCGGTCGTCCACGGTGAACGAGACGTGTACCGGCATGAGCGCGGCACCGGTTTCCACGGCCAGCGCGGCCGCTCCGGCGGGCATCCACGTCCGTTCACCGAAGAAGGTCACCGGGACACCGCGACCGGTGAGGTCGCGCTCCCCCATCAGGCAGACGATCTTGTTGTCACGCAACCGCTGCGCCAGCGCGGTGAACGGCGGCTGCTCGCCGCCGGTCAGCGGGAACACCTCGAAGCCGAGACTCTCCCGGTAGGCGACGAACCGTTCGAACAGCGATTCCGGTTCCAGCCGTTCCGCGACGGTGGTGAACGTCCCGTAGTTCTGGACCAGCCAGGTACCGGCCATATCCCAGTTACCCGAATGGGGCAGGACGAACACCACTCCGCGACCGCGGGCCAGCGCGGCGTCCAGGTGTTCCAGGCCGATCACCGCGATCCGGCCCGACCGCACCAGTTCGGCGTGATCCATCGTCGGTAACCGGAACGTCTCCCGCCAGTAGCGGGCGTAGGAACGCATACTCGCCCGGACGAGTTCGTCGGATACGGCTTCCGCGGGCATCCCGACCACCCGGGCCAGGTTGCGGCGCAACTGGACCGGACCGCCCTTACGGGCCGCGAAATCCGCACCCCGGTCGAACAGTGTGCGCGCCGCCCGATCCGGGAGGGCGCGCACCAGCCGCCAGCCCGCGGCGTATCCGCGATCGCTCGCGGTCGCCCGCCACCTGCTCACGACGGCCGCTCCGTTCCGTTGTTGTTCGTGCTATCCAGGATCTCGCGGGCCCCGGGTGAATTGCGCACCGCCAGCACCCGCTGGCCCACCGTCACGATGCTGAGTACGGCCAGGACCCACATCGCCACGTGCACGGCCCAGGTGAGCCATTCGATCCCCCAGTACCCGCCGATCCCGGTGAGCCCGGCACCCACCAGCACGATCACCAGCCGGTCCGGGCGCTCGATCAGGCCGCCGTCGGCGGACAGCCCACTGGCCTCGGCCCGGGCCTTGGCGTAGGAGATGACCTGCGAGGTCACCAGGACGACCAGGGTGGCCACGAACAGCGGCCTGCTCTGTTCGTGGTAGACCGCCCACCAGGCCAGCGCACCGAAGATGGCGCCGTCGGCGACGCGGTCGCAGGTCGCGTCGAGCACCGCCCCGTAGCGGGTCCCACCGCCCCGGGCCCGGGCCATCGCGCCGTCGAGCATGTCGAACATGACGAACAACCAGATGAGCATGGTTCCCCAGAACAGATGCCCGGTGGGGAACAGCGTGACCGCGGCGGCGATCGAGGCGGCGGTGCCGATGAGGGTGACCGCGTCGGGGGTGAGGCCGGTGCCGACCAGTGCCCTGCCCAGCGGCGCGGTGGCCTTGGCGAAGGTCGCCCGGCCGAAGATGCTCAGCACCTACCCCTCCTGCTCTGCCCGGTGGGTCACCCGCACCCGTCCGGCTCCGGCGCGCGCCCGTAGTGCGGCGTCGCTCATCTACGCCTCCTCCCAGGCCGACGCGAGTAGCTCCCGAGTTTCGCGCAGCAACTGCGGCATCACCTTCGCGCCCCCGATCACGGTGATGAAGTTCGCGTCACCACCCCAGCGCGGAACGATGTGCTGGTGCAGGTGGTCGGCGAGTGAGCCCCCCGCGACACCACCCAGGTTGAGTCCCACATTGAAACCGTGCGGCCGGGACACCTTCTTCATCGTCCGGATGGCCCGCTGGGTGAACTCCATCAGTTCGGCGGATTCGGCGGCGGTGAGATCCTCCAGGTTCGCGACCCGGCGATAGGGCACCACCATCATGTGCCCCGGGTTGTAGGGGTACAGGTTCAGTACCGCGTACACCTGCTCACCGCGGGCGATGACCAGACCGTCCTCGTCGGACATGGTGGGGATATCGGTGAACGGATGCCCGGTCGCGCCCTTGGGGGCCGTGGTGGCGGCCTCCGCGATATAGGACATCCGATACGGCGTCCACAGCCGCTGCAACCGGTCCGGTTCGCCCGCACCGCGATCCACGATCTCGCCGGACCGCTGCGGGGTCGCGCCCGACTCCTCGGTCAGCTCGTCCGGCGCCGTGCGCTCACTCATGCTCCATACCCTTTCCCCGCCCGGACGGACCCGGTGTCACTCGGGCGCACCGCCTTCGCTGTCCACCAGGGCGCGAACCGTGTCCGCGGTGGGCGAGGAATTGTCGCGGCGGCGGATCCACTCCGCGACCACTCGCACCGCATCGTCCACCGGCACCCCGTTGACCTGGGTGCCGTCCCGGAACCGGAAGCTCACCGCGCCGGCCTCCACATCCCGCGCGCCGGCCAGCAGCATGAACGGCACTTTCTGCGCGGTGTGGTTGAAGATCTTCTTCTGCATCCGGTCGTCACCGCGATCGACCTCGGCCCGGACCCCGGCCGCGCGCAGCCGCGTCACCACCGCGTCCAGGTGCGGGACGAAGGTATCGGCCACCGGGATGCCGACGACCTGTACCGGCGCCAGCCAGGCCGGGAACGCACCCGCGTAGTGCTCGGTGAGGACGCCGAAGAAACGTTCGATCGAACCGAACAGGGCCCGGTGGATCATCACCGGCCGCTTCTTGGTGCCGTCGGAGGCGGTGTACTCGAGCTCGAACAGATCCGGTTCGAAGAAATCCAGCTGGATGGTCGACATCTGCCAGTTGCGGCCGAGCGCGTCGCGGGTCTGCACCGAGATCTTCGGACCGTAGAAGGCGGCGCCCCCGGGATCGGGCACCAGTTCCAGGCCGGATGCCTCCCCCACCTGGCGCAGGGTCTCGGTGGCCTCGTCCCACAGTTCGTCGGAGCCGACGTACTTGTCCGGGTCCTTGGTGGACAGTTCCAGGTAGAAATCGTCCAGACCGTAGGCCTTCAGCAGGTCGAGTACGAACCGCAGGGTGCCGGTCAGTTCCTCGACCACCTGCTCCTGGGTGCAGTACAGATGCGCGTCGTCCTGGGTGAAACCGCGGGCCCGGGTCAGGCCGTGCACGACCCCGGACTTCTCGTACCGGTACACCGAACCGAATTCGAACAGCCGCAGCGGCAGTTCCCGGTACGACCGGCCCCGGGACCGGTAGATCAGGTTGTGCATCGGGCAGTTCATCGGCTTGAGGTAGTAGTCCTGCCCCGGCTTGCGCACGGTGCCGTCCTCGTTGAGTTCGGCGTCCAGGTGCATGGGCGGGTACATCCCGTCGGCGTACCACTCGAGGTGCTTGGAGGTCTCGAACAGATGCGCCTTGGTGATGTGCGGGGTGTTGACGAACTCGTAGCCTGCCGCCACATGCTGCTGACGGGAGTAGTCCTCCATCTCCTTGCGGATGATGCCGCCCTTGGGATGGAACACCGGCAGACCCGAACCCAGTTCGTCCGGGAAGGAGAACAGGTCGAGTTCCAGGCCCAGTTTGCGATGGTCGCGCTTCTCGGCCTCGGCGAGCATGTGCAGATACTCGTCCTGCGCCTCGGCCGATTCCCAGGCGGTGCCGTAGATGCGCTGCAGGCCTTCCCGGTTCTGGTCACCGCGCCAGTACGCGGCCGAACTACGGGTCAGCTTGAAGGCCGGGATGAACTTGGTGGTGGGGATGTGCGGACCCCGGCACAGATCGCCCCACACCCGCTCACCGGTCCGCGGGTCGAGATTGTCGTAGATGGTCAGCTCGTTCCCGCCGACCTCCATGATCTCCGGATCGTCGATCCCGGATTTGTCGCCGATCAGTTCGAGTTTGAATGGTTCCTTCGCGAGTTCGATCCGCGCCTGATCCACCTCGACCACGCGGCGGGAGAACCGCTGCGCGCCCTTGACGATCTTCTTCATCCGGGACTCCAGCCTGGCCAGATCCTCGGGGGTGAACGGGCGCTCGACCCGGAAGTCGTAGTAGAAGCCGTCCTTGATCGGCGGGCCGATACCCAGCACGGCCTCGGGGAACTCCTGCTGCACCGCCTGGGCCAGCACGTGGGCGGCCGAATGGCGGATCACGCTGCGGCCGTCCTCGGTGTCCGCGGCGACCGGGGTGACCTCGGTGTCGAGTTCCGGCGCCCAGGAGAGGTCGCGCAACTGTCCCGCGGCGTCGCGGACGACGACCACGGTATCGGGGCCCTTGGCCGGCAGGCCCGCCTCACGCACCGCGGCACCCGCCGTCGTCCCGGCAGGCACCCGGACGAGGGTGGCTGGGCTGCGGGGGGCTGTGGTGGTCACGGTGGCGCTCTCCTCGGGTATCTGGGTGGCCGGTTACGGTTCGGCTCGTTCGGGCAACGGATCGCCCGCATCATTCCGGCTCGTTCCGGTTCGGTGACGGCTCGATCCGTCTGTCGGTGACCGGGCACAGCCCGGCCGCGACCATGCTATCGGCACAGCCGGGAACGCGTGTCGATGGACCGGGCGAGGTCGCTCGCCGTGCCCGCGCGAACGCCCGGCCGGTGCCGGGACCGGCTCCTCACCCCCGCCGCGCGTAGTCCGCGAGCAGCGCTTCACGCTCGTGGGGGCGGCGCTTGGGGCAGCTGACGCATTTCTCGCAGCCCGGCGCCTCGTACACCAGGCAGCAGGAGGCACGGCGGACGAAGGTGCGCCCGGCCACCTCGACGAAACGGGGTTCGGGCAGTGCCGTGCCGACCGCCGCCGCCAGCCGCCGGCCGATCGGAGGTTGCCCGGCGTCGACGGCCCAGCTCCCCACCACATCGGTGACCACCGCCCACAGCGCCGGTCCCCGGACCCCCGACACCGTGGTGAGGCGGTCGATCACCGTGGTGAGGGTCTCCCGCAGGGCCACCGCGATAGCGGCCTCGGTGGCCTCGATCCCGGAGTCCGCGCCGGCCGCGTGCCACCCGGCCTCGTCGATCTCTACCCGTTCGACCGTCCCGTCGGCGCGCAGGGTCAGCGCGAGCCGGTCCAGGGTGGGTGCCGGAATCGGACGCCGCTGCGCCAGCGCCCGCACCACCTGTTCGACCAGCGCCGAGGCCGTCATACACCACCACAGCGTCGTGCTCACCCGCATCGAATCGGTACGCCAGGACGCGCCGAGAGCCGCTATTCGAGCCGCCAGCCACGATTCGTCGGTGAGCATCCGGCCGCTCACCGACGTCACGACATCAGGGGGCTGCGCAACCACTGCCAATCGACTCCGATCCAGTCACCGACCAATCCGAACGTCCCCAGTACCCACAGGGTCGCCACGACCAGCGCACACGTCGCCAGGAAGGCGATCACCTGCATAACCGGCCCGCGGGAGATGTACCAGGCCATCCCGCGCCGGTACTTGTCCCGCAACCACACCAGCGCCCGCCGCGCCACCGCGAATTCGGTGGCCAGGATGCCGATACCGGCGAACACCAGTGCCCAGCCCGGACCGGGAAACGGGATGGTGATCACCCCGACGACGAACACCGCGGTGCCGACGACCGCCACCCCGACCCGGTAGACGAGCTCGAGCGTAGGGCGCCGCGCGATCCGGTCCCGGTAGGCGCGCCAGAACGCGGGGCCGGACCGGTGCCCGGACTCGGGCTCGGTGGCCTCCCCGGGCACACCGGCCTCGGCCGAGGGGCGATCCGCGACAGAATCGGAACGATTTTCCACGGGTACCAGCCTACGAGGCGCCGTGGGACGAGAGCGCGGACGTGACCCGCCCGGGACGCCCGGACGGGTCACGTTCCGGCGCGTCACCGGGCGGACTGCGCCGGTTCCCGCTGTAACTGCGCCAGTAACTCGTCGTTGTCCTCGATGGGGGCGATACCGTCGGGGCGGACTTCGATGACCCGTGCGCTGGCGATATCGAAGAACAGACCGGAGACGGTGAGTCCGCGTTCGTCGGCGGCCCGGCGGACCGACGGATGCCGTCGCAGGTTCTCCAGCTGCACCGCGATATTGACCATGCTCAACTGCTCCACCGGACCGAAACCGGCGGCCTCGGCGGCGCGGCCGACCGCATGCCCGGCCCGGTAGCTCTCCAGGCTCGGCCGGCCGTATTCGAGCCAGCGGTCGATGCCCGGGCCCGCGGGTTCGCCAGAGTGCAGCGCACCCATGGCCCCACAGGAGGAGTGACCGCAGACCACCACGGATCGGACGTTCAGCTTCTCCAGCGCGAAGACCAGCGCCGCCTCCACCGACGCGTCACCGTGCTCGGGCACCAGATTGCCCACATTGCGCACGGTGAACAGATCGCCCGGCCCGCTGTTGGTGATCACATTGGGCACGATCCGGGAATCCGAGCAGGTCAGGAAGAAGGAATCCGGATCCTGCCCGTCACGCAGCTCGTCCAGATGCGGCCGCACCAGATGCGCGTGGCTGCGGTGGTAGGCCGCGATACCGCTGACCAGCGGATCACCATTGTCACCCGCACCGTCGGACGTACCGTTGCGATCCACCTGCCAGGGCCCGAGGACACCGTCGAGGGCGACCCGGCTCATACTGCGCGAGGGTGGTGCCGCCTCCACGTTCGCCATCCGCGCGGCACCGATTTCCACGAACTCGACAGTGCCGCCGTTGCTCTCGTGCTGCCGCGCCCAGTCGGTGATCGCGTCGTAGGCGGCGTGGTCGAGGAAGTCGACCGCCATCTCCACGGTCATCGGGATGCCCTGCGGGACCTTCGCGAAGGTGGACGACAGTTTCGGCAGCGACAGGAACGTGCACGATCCGTCGACCTGGATCAGCCAGCGATCGGTGCCGCCGAGCGGTTCCGCGGTGATGGTGACCCGGACGACCCGCCAGAGCAGGAGCGCGAAGGCCAGCGCCAAACCGATGAGCACGCCTTCCAGCAGGTTCAGGAAGACCACCGACCCCAGAGTGGCGACGTAGACGAGGAGGTCGCCGGTGCGGTGGGCGAGCCGGATATGCGCCAGTTTGACCAGCTGTACGCCGATGACGATGAGCAGACCGGCCAGGGCGGCGAGCGGGATCTGCTCCACCAGCGAGACAAGGGCCACCGAGAAGATCAGCAGCCAGACACCGTGCAGTACGGCCGAGGCGCGGCTGCGGGCACCGGCCGCGACGTTGGTGGAACTGCGGACGATGACACCGGTGACGGGCAGGCCGCCGACCAGGCCGGACAGTACGTTCGCCGAACCCTGGCCGAGCATCTCACGGTCGAAATCGGCCCGTGGCCCGGTGTGCATCTTGTCGATCGCGACGGCCGACAGCAGGCTCTCCACACTGGCGATGAGCGCGAAGGTCAGGATCATCATCACGACCCCGGCCCAGTCGCTGCGGGGCAGTTCGGGCAACCCGATCGCATCGAACAGCGAACCGTCGATGGTGACCCGTTTGACGTCGAGCGAGAACGCCAGCGACAGCACGGTGGCCACCACGATCGCGGCCAGGGCGCCGGGGACGACCCGGACCCGTTCCGGGAGGTACTTCCAGCCGAGCATGATGCCGATGACGACCGCGCCGAGGAAGACGGCCGGCCCGTGCAGCGCGGCCAGCTGCGCGGGCAGGTCGATGATGTTGGTCCACGCGGTGCTGTTGGATTCACCACCGAGCAGTACGTGTAACTGTTGCAGTGCGATGGTGATGCCGATTCCGGCGAGCATGGCGTGCACCACCACCGGCGCCACCGCCAGTGCCGCCCGGGCGACCCGGCTCAAGCCGAACAGGATTTGCAGGACACCGGCCGCAGCGACGATGAAACAGGTTACGCGCCAGCCGAACTGGTTGATCGATTCGGCGACGATCACGGTGAGGCCCGCGGCCGGGCCGCTCACCTGCAGAACGGAGCCGCCGAGGGCACCGGCGACCACACCACCGATCACCGCGGCGATGAGACCGGCGGCCACCGGGGCGCCGGAGGCGATCGCGATACCGATGGACAGCGGTAACGCGACGAGAAAGACCACGATCGAGGCCGGGACATCATGGCGCAGGATCGAGGCCGGGACCAGCGAGCGTACGCGGGATCCGGACCCGGCCGTGGCTACGGACGAGCCCGGTCCAGGCGGTGACACATGGGCATTCGGGATCTTGGTTGCCATTGGTCTCCTTCGCCGACTCGGCACGAGCCGAGGTCGGTTGACGATCAACATGTCCAGTCGGGCACAGACCGCGAACCGGCATCTCGCGGTGAAGCAGGTCCTCGGCACGGCAACGAGCCGAGTTTCAAACCATAGCTATGGTATTGGTAAAGCCTTAGCAAAGCTTAAGAACTGGACCTCGCGTCCGGCGACACCGCCACCACCCAGGCCGAACCACAGCGATCCCACCATCGGAACCACATCGAACGAGCAGACTCGACTACCAGAATACTGTTGAAAACCCATGCAGGACAGCTGATCGAAGATCGGCGAACAGCGATCGGGCGAACCCTTCCGAGGCACCGTCACAATCATGCCCGTGGCGTCCCATCGATATGAGATGCCACAGTCCAGCTCCACACATAGTAAAGAACTACCCAAGCTCAGCAATAGAGGTTGCGAGACGAAAATGACAATCGCTACCCAAACGATACGTGTCATTGAGATGCGGTGAGGTGCGGCGCCGCGGAAGCGCCAGCGGGCGCCCGAGCCAGCGACACGCGCATCCCAACATTGAATCGACATGACTCTATCGAACAAAGCTGAGCTCTGAACAGCGAAAACACAATATTCGCCGCGACCCGGCCACAACCGACCGCAGGACCACGGCGCTGCGGCCGGAACGCCCCACCGCCGCCCCGGCAGCAGCCGGGACGACCGGCGGACCACCGCCGCCCGGGGCGCCGCGGCGGTATTCCCATCGGCGTGTCGGACCGGGGTATCGAGTACACACCGGATCCGGACGATGCCAAACACGTCCGGCTCACTTCCGGCCTACCGGAATGGGTTTCGCGCGCGGAGATCTCCTACCGTGTGGCGTCGCACGCAAGCGCCGCGCCACCCGCGGCCCGCAACGCGCGGTGTCAGCCGAACAGGGCGGTCAGCGCGGCGCGATCCACTTTGCCCCGCGGCGTCCGCGGCAGCCGGTCCACCACCCGCACTCGATCCGGCATACTCGGGGCCGGCAGCACCGCCCGCAGCCGCCGCCGGATCTCCTCGGGTCCGGGCGCGTCGCCCGTGACGACGACGGCGGCCACCGGCACCTGTCCCCAGCGCGGGTCGGCGAGTCCGACGCAGGCGGCCTCGGTGACCCCGGGGATCGCGGTCAGCGCGGCCTCGACCGCCGCCGGCTCCACATTCAGGCCGCCCCGGATGAGCATTTCGCCGTCGCGACCGAAGAGCCGTAACCTGTTGCCCGCCAACGCTCCTCGGTCACCGACCGAGAACCAGCCGTCGACCGGGCCGTCCACCACGCCGTCCTCGGTCAGATACCCGGTGAAGACCATATCGCTGCGTACATGGACCAGACCGTCACGGACCTCCGCCTCGACCCCGTCGAACAGTTCCCCCGCCGCGTTGTCGTCGGTATCGCCGAGACCGCGGTCGAACGAGACGAAACTCAGTTCCGAGGCCCCGTAGAAATGGGTGAGCGCGGCATTCGGCAGTACCTCCCGCAAGGCCGCCCGACCCGGCCGCGGCCAGCGCGCCGCCGAGGACAGCACCTCACGCACGCTGCCGACCGGCCCCGCGCCCGAACGCACCACATCCCAGGCGATGGCGGGGACCGAGTACAGGTGGGTGGGGTCATCGGCCAGCGCCGCGGTGACCGGACGCAGATCGACCGTCGCGCCCCGGGTCAGCGCGTGCAGCGCGCCGTAGAGGAAATGCGTGTGATCGAGTACGCCCGGCGTGGAGACCCGGTCTCCCCTGCCGATATCGAAGGTCGCGTCGGAGCGGTCCAGGGTCGCCGCCCACGATCGCTGATCCCGGACGAACAGTTTGGGTTCGCCGGTGGTGCCGGAGGTGATCCCCACCAGTAGTTCGCTTCCGGGGCCCGCGCGCCCGCACGGCCCGTCCGATTCCAGTTCCGCCGCGGTGCGGATCGTGCCCGTCCAGCCCAGCCGGCGCAGCAGCCGATGATGGCCGGGGGCGGCGCACACCTGCGCGGGCCGGGACAGCGTCAGGACCCGGTCCAGCTGCCGCGGCAGCAGATGGCGGTGCAGCAGCACCACACCGACCCCGGAGTACATCGCCGCCGCCACGGTGACCAGTGAGCCGATATCGGAGGTGGGCAGTACCGCCACCCGGTGCGCGCCGGCCAGACCGGCGGCGGTACGGGTGACCCGCTCCAGGAATTCGCCGTAGGTGGCCTGTTCGCGGGCGGCCACGACGGCGGTCGCCGCCGGATCCCGGGCGGCCTGCCGCGCGATCCGCTCGGCGAGCAGTTCAGTCATCGTCGACTCCGCGGGCGGCCAGCGCGTCGCCCATCGCGTCGGCGGTGCGCAGCGCCCGGACCAGCACCGGCGTGGCGAGGGCGGTCACCGACCACTGCAGTCCCCGCGCGCGCCGGGCGTCCGCCACCTCCCGGACGATCCCGGCCAGCAGCGGCACACAGCGGATCGCCAGCGCCAGCAGCAGGCCGATACGTTCGGGATCGACGCCGAGACGGCGCAGCGGGCCGAGCCCCCGGGTGACGGCGTCCAACATATCGGTGACCCGGGTCGTCAAGGTGACCAGCGCGGCCAGCGCCACCGAGATCAGCAGCAGCCCGCACACCACCGTGGCACGCGCGGGCGAGGTCATCAGGACCTGGACCACCGCGACGAACACCAGCATCCACACCACCGGCCGCAGCTGGGCCAGCGCCACCCGCCACGGGATCCGGGCGAGCGCGAACACTGCGGCGACGCCGAGCGCGACGCCCCCCACCTGCGCGGGAGTCCGCACGAGCACGGTCGCCGCCACGATGACCGCGACGAGCGACAGCAGTTTCACCCCGGCGGACATCCGGTGCAGGAGCGAGTGACCGGGAAGGTACAGCCCGATCATTCGATCAGCTCCCGGTAGGCGGGGACGGCCGCGGCGGGGGTGCCGTCGAAGACCACCGCGCCCTCGTCGACGACGATCACCCGTTCGAAACTGTCCAGCAGCCCGAGCTGATGGGTCACCACGATCACCTGCTGGTCCACCGAATCGAGCGCCGCGGCGACGGCGCGGGCGTTGCGCAGATCCAGCAGGGTGGTCGGCTCGTCGGCGACGATCACCTCCGGGCGCCGGATGAGGACGGCACCCAGCGCCAGCAACTGTTTCTGCCCGCCGGAGAGCAGATGGGACGGATGGTCGGCGTGGGCGGCGAGGCCGAAGCGGTCCAGTATCCCGGCCACCCGCCGGGCGATCTCCGGTTTGCTCAGGCCCGTCCGCCGCAGCGAGAACGCCAGATCCTCGGCGACGGTCGGCATGACGATCTGGGAGTCGGGATCGGTGAACACGAATCCCACCTTGCGACGGACCCGGGCACCTTTCTTCGAGGCGTCGACACCGTCCACGGTGACGGTGCCCGAGGTCGGGGTCAGCAGGCCGTTTATCATCCGGGCCAGGGTCGATTTCCCGGACCCGTTGGCGCCGATGATTCCGACCCGGCGCTCGGTGATCCGCAGGTCCACTGCACGCAGGACCCGGCGCTCACCGTAGCGGTGGCTCACCGCATCGAAGACGATCTCGCTCATTGCCTCCGCTCCACGAGTACGGCGATCCCCTGACCACCGCCGATGGCACAGGCCGCCAGTCCGAGGGCAGGCCCGTCCGGCCGTAACATCTGACTTGCCAGCCGCACCAGCAGGACCGCACCCGAGGCGCCCCAGGGGTGGCCCATGGCGATCGCGCCGCCCTCCGGGCAGAGCACCGCTTCGTCCAGCTCCAGTTCGTCGGCCACGGCCAGCACCACCGAGGCGAAGGCCTCGGTGATCTCCACGATGCCGAGGTCGGCCACCGAGTGACCGGTGCGACGCAGTACCGTCCGGATCGCCGGCACCGGGCCAAGCCCGGGCAGGGCGGGATCAGAGCCGCTCACCGCCGACCCGAGGATCCGTAGGGCGGGCAACCCGGCCGCGCGTGTTTCGCTCGTCACGGCCAGGACGGCGGCACCGTCGGAGATCCCGCAGGAGTTGCCCGCGGTCGCGGTGCCGTCGGCGCCGAAGCTGGGCCGCAGCCGGGCCAGCCGCTGCGCGGTCATTCCCGGCCGGATGCGCTGGTCCCGGCCCACCCCCGCGACCGGTACCAGCTCCGCGCCGAAATCGGTGGCGGCGGCGCGGGCATGGGAGCGCGCGGCGTAGGCGTCCTGCCGTTCCCGGCCGATACCGCGGCGGCGGGCGAGATCATCGGCGGCGACGCCCATATCCGGGTCCGGAAAACCCGCGGGCGCGAACGGCGCGCGGGTGTAGCGCACCGGTTCCCGCTCCGGCTCGGGCGGCCAGAACCGCCACGGCGCGGTACTCGCGGATTCGACGCCACCGGCGAGAATCAACCCGTCCGCGCCGCTACGCACCCGCAGCGCGGCCTGCATCACCGCGTCCAGCCCGGAACCGCACTGCCGGTCCACGGTGACGCCGGGTACCTGCGTTCCGAGCCCGGCCCGCAGCGCCGCGACCCGGGCCGGATCCCCGCCGGGGCCCAGACAGTTGCCCAGCACCACATCGTCGATCTCGTCGTCCAGTCCGGCCGCGCGCACCTCCCCGGCGACGGCCCGCAGGACCGGGGCGGCCAGATCGCTGACGGTCAGGCCGGCGAACGCGTGCCCGGCCGTACCGATCGGGGTGCGCCGGGCGGCGACCAGGACAGGAACAGCACTCACGCCAGCAAGTCTTTCAACCGGCCGCGGGCGACCTTGCCCGCGGTCGTGGTGGGAAGTTCACCGACCCGCACCCAGCGCCGCGGCACCGCTTCCCGGCTCAGCAGCCCGCGCGCCCGCCGCCGCACCTCTTCGATGGCGACACCGTCCAATTGCACCGCCGCCGTGACGGTTTCGCCGAATACCGCATGCGCCGAACCGATCACCGCGGCCGCCACCACCCCGTCGATACCGCCCAGTACCCGTTCCACATCCTCGGCGACGACGGTGGTACCGCCGACATTGATCACCGCCTCGCCGCGTCCCCGGACCGCGAGTTCCCGGTCGTCCCCCAGTACGGCCAGATCGCCGACACAGAACCATTCGGGCGCACCGAGCACCGTGTAGGGCGATCGGACGTAGAGCAACCCGTCGCGGATCTCGGCGTCCACCTCGTCGAGCAACCGCAGCGGTTCGGGGACCCGCCGGGCAGCGACCAGCGATACCTCGGAGGAACCGTAGTACTCGACGACGCGCAGATGACGGGCCGCCGCGAGCGCGCCGGGGTCGGCGGCGATACCGGCGACGACGGCGGTGCGTAGTTCGGGCGCGGTACGCACGACCTCGCGCAGTACCGCCGGGACGGCGTGCACGACGCCGGCCTGCCGCGGGTCGTCGGTGACGCAGGCCCCGCACCACAGCGCGTGCAGGGCCCCGAACAGATGCATCGTCGCGTGCAGCGGGCCGGTGAGCAGGACCCGGTCGGTGGCCGTGACCCCGGTGAGCGCGGTGAAGGCCGGAAAACTGTCGTACCAGGAGGCGGCGGTGCGGGCCAGCGGCCGGGGCCGGCCGGTCGACCCCGAGGTGGCGACCAGCAGGAACGCCGAGGCCGGCCATTCGGTGCGGTCGGGGCGCGCGGCGGGGTCCTCCACGGCGACCGGGACACCGCGCCGTGCGGCCGCGCAGACGCAGATCAGCGCTTCGGCGACCGGAAGGGTGGAGGCGTCGTATCCACCCGGGCCCGGCTCGTGCCGGTCGATCCAGCGGTCGACGGCGCGGTCGAGTTCGGCGTAGCTGTATCGCTGCCCGCCGAGATCGAGCGCGGGCGCGTCGCCGGTTCCGCCGAGTTCCCGGCTAGGCACGGATCAACCCGGGGTAGGCGCGGTGTACACCTTTGGCCACCGTCGTCGCGACGACCACCTTCAGCAGGTCACCGGGCAGGTACACGCCGTTCGAGGTGATCGCCGGCCACAGTACGATATCGGTGCGCAGCAACAGTCCGAGGGTCCCGAAGAAGTAGATGACCACGATGCCGCCGGCCGCGTTGATCAGCAGCGCGGGCAGCACCGGGTACTTGGGCACGATCCGCGCCGTGAGCAGCCCGATGAACAGCGCCGCCGGGAGCCAGCCGACCAGATAGCCGGCGCTCGGGCCGGCCAGCGCGGTCAGCCCGGTGCGGCCACCCGACAGCAGCGGCAGCCCGATGATGGTCAGGGCGATGAAGACTGCCACGGCGGCCGTGCCCTTACGCGGTCCCAGCACCGCCCCGGCCAGTAGGACACCCAGCGTCTGCACGGTGATCGGCACACCGGTGAATCCGACCGTGATGGAACCCGGCAGGCCCAACGCCGCGATCAACGCGGCGAATACCGCGATCTGTGCCATATCGCGTGCGGTGATACCGGCCCGCGGCCTCCGCTCGTTGTCGACACCGCTCACCGGGATACCTCCGCAACACCATGACTTGAACGACGTTCAAGATAGCAATCGCCGAGTGACCCGCCGACGGGTCCCCCACGGTGGTCATCCGGGCCCGCGGCGGCCGGGCGCGCCCGGCGTACGGATCCCGCACCCCGTCCACCCCGCGCTCCGCGTCGAACAGCGACCCGGTCGTACGGTGATCGATGACCCGGATCGCCGTACCACCGCCCGAAGGACCACGATGACGCAGCCGCTACCGACCGCGACACACTGGGGCAACTACCTGATCGACCGCGCCACCGACGGCGAACTCCGCGTCACTCCCGCCGGGTCCGACCCCGACCCCTCGCCGATCGGCCGCTCGCTCACCGCCACCCACGACCCCGATCACCGGATCGCCCCGGCCCGCCATCCGGCTCGGCTACTACCGGGACCGCGAGCACAGCGACACCACGCGCCGGGGCCGCGAACCGTTCGTGGAGGTCGACTGGGACGAAGCACTGGATATCGCCGCCGGCGCCCTGCGGTCCACCCGGGAGCGAGCCGGCAACCGCGCGATCTACGGCGGCTCCTACGGCTGGGCCAGCGCCGGCCGGTTCCACCACACCCAGGGGCAGATCCATCGCTTCCTGCGGATGTTCGGCGGCTACACCGCCTCGGTGGACACCTATTCGTTCGCCGCCGCCGAGGTCACGATCCCGCACGTGCTCGGGATGAACGCCTATTACGCGGCGCGGCAGTCCCCCACCACGGAGGAGCTCGCGCGGCACTGTGCCCGCATCGTCTTCTTCGGCGGGGCAGCAGCGCGAAACGCGCAGGTCAACCCCGGTAGCTTCGGCGCCCACGGCTACCGCGACCTCGCGGGCCTCCGGCTCACCGACGCGGTCCGGCCCGCGGTCGTGCACATGGCCACCGGCGCCTGGTACGACCCGCTCGACCCCGACGACCCGGAATCACTGGATGTACACGGCAACCCGAACACCGTCACCCTCGACATCGGCACCAGTTCGCTGGCCCAGGGGCCGTCGGTCAACAGCTGCCTGGTCGAGATCGAACGCTACGCGGGCGACCCCCCGCCCCTGCGCATTCACCGGCCCCCGGAGCTGATTTCGACCGGAGAGGTCGGCGCCCACCCCGCATGATCGGCGCACGGCCTGCCCACCGTGATCGATTCGCCGGCGGAACACAACGGCACGAACATCGCCGAACGACAGCCCTCTCCGAATCCACGACTTCGAGGCCTACTCGAAGTGGGAGACAATGCTCAGCGACCGGCCTCACCCGATCACCTGCATTCCCGGCCCTTCGAGCCTCACACCGCCGACCCGGCAGTCAGCAGATCGCCGGGCCCGATCTCGACCCGCGTGCCGAAACTGTGGCTGATCTCGGCGAGCCGAGTCCGGAGCCATTGCGTATCCGATAGCCCCGGGCGCTCGAGCCGGATTCGCCGGATGCGGAGGGGCAGCATGTGCAGCACGGCCGGGCCGGCGGGGTCGAGAGTGACGAGATACAGCACCCGCAGGTCGGGCCGGTAGGACTCGTGGCCGCCGATGCCCTCGTAATCGTCGATCACATCACCGCACCCGTACAGGATGGGTCTGCCGCGGTAGATCTCGATCGGCCGGGGATGGTGCGCGGAATGGCCGTGCACGATATCGATACCGGCGTCGATGAGGCGGTGCGCGAACTGCCGCTCGCTCAGGCCGATTCCGTACCCCCAGTTGGCACCCCAATGGACCGATACGATCGTGAGATCACCGTCATGCCGGTGGGCCGATAGATGCGCCGCGATATCGTCGGCGTGCCCCGCCGACGGGTGATCGATGCGCCGGACTCCGGGGCGGCCGGTGGTGGCGGCCCAGTCCGATGGAACCCCACTGGACCTGGTCGATACGGACTCGATCAAGACCCGGCGTCCATCCGGTAGCGGCACCGCGACGGGCTGTTGCGCCGCCGCGAGGTCGTCCCCCGCACCCACGGCCCGGATACCCGCGCCGGCCAATGCGTCGAGTGTGTCCATCAATCCGCCGATACCGAAATCGAGGGCATGGTTGTTGCTCAACGCGCAGACGTCGGGAGCGAACACGGTGAGCGCCGGCAGGTTACCGGGCTGCATCCGATAGTGGATGGCTTTGCCCGGGGCGAAGCACCCGTCCGCGGTGACCGCGGTTTCCAGATTGACCAGGCGTACCTCGGGCGCCAGCTCGTCCAGCAGGCCCGGCACCTCACCCCACACCCAGTCGTAGCCACAGGGCCGCGGCAGTGAGCCGTGAGCCCACTCTACCAACTCGACGTAACGCCGGGCATCCCGGACCCAGGGCTCCCGCAGTTCCGGGGCTCCGGGATGCGGCAGGATCTGGTCCACACCGCGACCCAGCATCACATCACCACCGAGAAGAACCGTGACCGCCATCACGACACCACCCGGCGCAGCGCGGGTCCGGCCCGGCACACTCCCGAACCGACAACAAGCCACGTCGGGGCGATCGCGCGAACCATCGACTTCGCCCCGAAACTCATACCTGAAAGCTATCACCGAGTCTGCGGCGATACAGGGCCGAGGCGCTCCCCGGGCTGGTTGACATATTCGGATGCGCATATCCGGGTATCGACACGTAGTGCCGGAGAGCGGAAGCACTTCTCCTACTTGCGCCGCAGGTATCGAACTCCGAACCGGCGCGAGAACCGAGCCCAAGGATGCGGTAGCGGCAATCGGCCAGAAATGACAACCGCCCCCTACCCGCCGATTGGCAGGTAGGGGGCGATTTCTGTCTGTGGTCCCAGCTGGGATCGAACCAGCGACCTTCCGCGTGTGAGGCAGGCACACATTCGCAGGTCAGAGCGCCGAATCATCCGATCGTGCGATCCTCGTGCGATAGGGCCTCAGTGCTTGAGCACGATGGTTCGAGGAAGGTCTACGGCGTTTCCACGTGCAGCCAGCTTGCTCAGCTCGGCCGCGACCTCTTTGTCCCGACCGTCGACCGCATGCAAGTACCGCATAGCCGCAGCGGTGGAGGCGTGCCCGAGTCGCTTCTTCAGGTCCGCGAGCGTGGCACCGGTGCTGGCCGCCAGGGTCTGACCGGTATGGCGCAGATCGTGAAAGCTCACCTCCACCCCGACCCGGTTCCGAGCCCGGACAAACGCCTGATAGATCGCGTTACCACGCATCCGCTGCCGATCCCGCCCGACGAACAGCCACGGATCGCCGGACCACTTCTGTAGGTGCTCCACAAGGAACGGCCGCAGGTGGGGAGGGATCGAAACCGCGCGCTTGCCAGCATCGGATTTCGGGTCCTTGTCGAATGCCACCGGCGATTCGAGCAGTTCAACGCGATTCCGGCGAACCCATACCTCGTTCGCCACCAGATCGAGATCCACCACCGCGAGGCCGACAATCTCACCACGGCGCAGGCCACACCAGGCAGCGAGCAGGACGGCCGCCCGATACCTCGGGGTGATGTTGTCCACGAGCTCCGCCACTTCAACCGGTGAAGCGATACCGCGTTCCTTCGCACGATCGGTACCAGCGCCTTTGATGGTGCAAGGATTTGCCGAGATAGCACCGTCACGCTTGGCCTGGTTCATCACAGTCCGCAGGAACCGGTAGGACTGCGCTATCGAGGTCCGGCCGCCCGAACCCGCCAACGCCTTCGCATGCCACGACCGCACCACCGGAGCAGTGATCGCGACCAACGGCAACGGCAACAGATCGACCATGTGCAGCCGCATATTCCGGCGGCACGTCTCCTCCCACCGAGGACCCACATCTGGACTATCACGCAGGTAGGCCGAAGCGTATTCCTCGAACGGTTGCCGACCCAGCTTCTCATCCAGCCAGACGCCCCGGCTGATATCCGATTCGACGTTGACCAGCCATCTGTCCGCATCCGTCTTCGTACGGAAGGTCTGGGGGGCATTCTGGCGCTTGCCGTTCGGGCCGATGAACGATGCGTGAAACCGGCCAGACGGCAACGGCCGGACGTAACCGAAGCGACGACGACCCATCAGGCGACCGCCTTGCCGCCGGACCACCGGACCTCTACCGGATCCACCCGACCTGCCTGCGCGTACGTCTCCAAGTCCGAGACCTTGAACCGAACATGTCCGCCGACCTTGTAGAACACCACCCGGCGCTCAGCCACGAGCCGTCGAATGAACCGAACCCCGGTACCCAGGTAGGCGGCGGCCTCAGCCACGCTCAGATACTGCGAACGAACTTCCATTTCTTCCACTCCCCTATGCCGCTACTGGAATTGCCGAAGTGTCTTGCTGTGCTGGTGGGCCCGCTGCGAGCAGTGCGCGGGTGTACTCGGCGCGCCAGATCTTGCGTTTGGCGATGGCCGAGAGGATCAGGTGATCCCGCGGCGGTACCGAACGGTCCCCGGGCCGGACGATGGAGAGCTTGAGGTGTGAGGTGTCGGGTTTGACGATCCCCACCGAGGCGAGCAGTTGCCGAACGAATTCGGCGCGGTCGGCCTTGTGGTCGGGCAGGGTCTTGTTCGACCACTGCCGGGAGACCAGGACCCGGCGACCGGGCAGGCCGAGGGTGTCGCGGCGGTGTGCTTTGCCTTTGCAGCGGCCCGGGATGGTCTTCTCGGTGGCACCTTGGGGGATGATGCCGTAGCGCAGCCAGACCGGGCACCGTTTCGAGCACGGGGTGTGCTGCAACTCGGCGTGGAGCCGGTTGTAGTGGGCGCGGGTGCGGTCGG
>NZ_JBKOOL010000028.1:0-44360 GCF_046764065.1 Nocardia sp. NPDC002869 | reverse complement strand
CGCACGTCCGCCGGTCTGCAAGATCATGGATTACGGCAAGTTCAAGTACGAGACCGCGCAGAAGGCGCGCGAGTCCCGGAAGAACCAGGTCCAGACCGTGATCAAGGAACAGAAGCTGCGGCCGAAGATCGACGATCACGACTACGAGACCAAGAAGCGCAATGTGGTGCGCTTCCTCGAGGCGGGGTCGAAGGTCAAGGTCACCATCATGTTCCGGGGGCGCGAACAGTCCCGGCCCGAACTCGGTTTCCGGCTGTTGCAACGGCTGGCCTCCGACGTGGCGGAATTGGGTTTCGTCGAGACCTCGGCCAAGCAGGACGGTCGCAACATGACGATGGTCCTCGCCCCGCACAAGGGCGCGAAGACACGGGCCAAGGCCGCCGAGGATTCGGTCCGGTCGCAGCCCGGCAGCGCGGCCCCGGATGCCGGTCGGCCGGTCGCGCAATAACAACGGCTTCTGCCGTGCACACTGCGGCGCTCCGCCGCACATATCGCGGCGAACGCCGCAGCGGTATTGCGTCGAGCCCGCAATAACGCTGATCAGTACACCTGGTCCGCCCCTGCGCGGGCACGACACAGATTGAGGTTGCCATGCCGAAGATGAAGAGCCACAGCGGCGCTTCGAAGCGTTTCAAGGTGACCGGTAAGGGCAAGCTGCGCCGTCAGCAGGCCAACCGCCGGCACCTGCTCGAGCACAAGCCCACCCGCCGGACTCGTCGTCTGGACGGCACGGAGTCGGTCGCCCCGTCCGACGTCCGCCGTGTGAAGAAGCTGCTGGGTATCTGATCCCTTTCCCGGGACCGATACCGTCCGGTACCGCAGCCGCGACCGGACGCCGAAGAACCGACCCACTCGGGTGCGCTCGACCGGGCACCCCCAAGATCGATTAGGACTGACCAGTGGCACGCGTCAAGAGGGCCGTCAACGCTCAGAAGAAGCGCCGTTCCATCCTCGAGGCCTCCAAGGGCTACCGCGGGCAGCGCTCGCGCCTGTACCGCAAGGCCAAGGAACAGCAGCTGCACTCGCTCACCTACGCCTACCGGGACCGCCGGGCCCGCAAGGGTGATTTCCGCAAGCTGTGGATCGCCCGGATCAACGCCGCGGCCCGCGCCAACGACATCACCTACAACCGTTTCGTGCAGGGCCTGAAGGCCGCCGGTGTGGAGGTCGACCGCAAGAACCTCGCCGAGCTGGCCGTCTCCGATGCCGAGGCGTTCGCCGGTCTGGTCGCCGTCGCCAAGGCCGCGCTGCCCGAGGATGTCAACGCCCCGGCTGCCTGAGTCGTCGTTCCGGGTCCGGACCACTGTCCGGCCCGATGTGTAGAAGGCCCCCTCCTTCGCTTGGGTTCACGCGGTCGTCGCAACACTCTCCATGTGAGAGGTTGCGGCGACCGTGTCGTTTTCGGAGGATTTGGCCGAGTTTCCGGTTGGCCGTCGCGCCCACCGGGGACCGGTCGGCGGCTGCTCACCGGCGCCGGGCCGGCCACGGGACTGCGCCTGACCCGCCACGAGGCCACGCCCAGCGGCCTGCTCCTGCTCGAATACGAGGTCACCGGCCCCGCGCCGCTCGCCGAGTTCGACGGTGTCTCCCAGTTCGTCTGAAACAACTCCCACGTGTCACCGGCCCGGTCACGCCAGGGGTCCCGAATTCGCGGCGCGGGTGCGACCGGGTTGGTACTGTGACTGCTCGCAACGATGAGGCCGAGGAGCGATCATGAAACGCAGGGTGTCGAATATTGTTGCCGCTGCGGCAGTTTCACTGGCGATCGGCCTGCAGCCGGCCTCGGCTGCCGCAGCGGAAATCGCGGTGCTGCCCGCCCTGCCCGCCGAGCGGATCGAGACGACGACGGCGCCGTTCGATCCGATCTGCCCGCTGTGCTTCGTACGCGAATTCCTGGAGACCTTCTCCTAGTCTTCTCCGGGATGTTTCGGCGCCGAGTTCCGCGGACCAGCCGTCGGCCCGGGCCGAGATCGGCCGGAGATGGCCGCAAACCGAGCGCACGGCGGTGGCGGCCCGCCGATGCGGGCGCCGGCAACCCTCTACGATCTCCTGGTGCCCGACCGATATGAACCCATCGACGTGCGGAATCCCCGCGTGGTCGCCGCCGTCAAACTCCATCGTGGCGTAGCGCGTAAGCGGGCCGGCAGATTTCTGGCCGAGGGCGCGAATTCGGTCGGCGCCGCCCTCGAAGTCGGCCGGGTCCGCGAACTCTTCTACTCCGCCGAGGGCGCGACCCGCGAGCATGCGCTGATCGCCGGAGCCGAGGCCGACGGCGTGCGCACCACACTGGTCTCCGACCGGGCCGCGCAGGCGCTGGGGGAGACGGTCACGCCGCCCGGTCTGGTGGCCGTCTGTGATCTGGTCGATGTGCCGCTGGACCGGATTCTGGCCACGGATCCCGGAGTGAGTGTTCCGCGAATACTGGCGGTGCCGGTGGCGATCGCCGATCCGGGCAATGCGGGCACCCTGATCCGGGTGGCCGACGCGGTCGGCGTGGACGCCGTGGTGCTGGCCGGTGACAGCGTGGATCCGCACAACGGAAAATGCGTACGTTCCTGCGCGGGCAGCCTCTTCCACGTCCCGATCGTGCGCGCCCGCGATACCGCCGCGGTGCTGGATCGGATCGAGGCCGCGGGTATCACCACCGTGGCGACCACCGCCGCCGGCGAGGTCGATCTCGAAGAGGCCGGCGACCTGTTCACCCGGCCGGTCGCCTGGTTGTTCGGTAACGAGGCCCACGGCCTGGACCCGGAGGTCGCGCGCCGGGCCCGGCACCGTGTCCGGATCCCGATCCGGGGGCGGGCCGAAAGCCTGAACCTGGCCACGGCCGCCGCGATCTGCCTCTACGCGAACTCGCGTACCCGCTTCGGACGCGGCTGATCAGGGCGTCGGCCCAGGTGAGGCGGTTTCGGTCCGGAGCGGTGATTCACATTCCGTGCTCGTACAGATCGGTGAGGATGTCCTGGGCCCAGTCGGCCGCGATGGCCTCCGGGCCGGTGACCCGCAGCGCGGCCATCACGGTGAGCAACATGCCGGTCGAGAGGAATCGCCGGGTGTCGGCGACCGACGCGCCGGTGAGTTCTCGGACGAGCCGGTAGATGCGGCCGTACCGGTCGCGGATAACCGGGCCGACCTCGGGATCGCCGGCCGCCGCGAAGGCGTGCAGTAGCACCTGCAGCAAGGTGCGCTCGGCGAGGAATTGCTCGTAGGCCTCTGACAGCGCGCCCAAGCCGGGTTCCGGTCCGGCCCCCGCGGCGGCCGCGGAGAAGACCTCCTCGATGCGATCACAGACCTGGGCGACGGCAGCGAGGAACAGACGCTGTTTGGAACCGAAGAGGCGGATGACGTACGGCTGGGAGACGCCGGCCCGGCGGGCGATCTCGTCGGTCCGGGTGGCCGCGTAGCCGGATTCCGCGAAGGCCTCGACCGCCGCGGTCAGTACCTGAGCCCCCCGTTCGCCGGCGGTCATCCTGGTCCGGCTCGTCGATTCCGGCATGGTCCTCCTCGTCGTTTCGTTCGCTCTTGACATGTTATCAGTCGATGCATACCGTCGAAGCAGACTAGTTATCAGTCGATTACAACAAGGACGGGTTATGACCGAGATCTTGACTTCACCAGTGACGACACCACTCGCGCCCCCGGTGGTCACACCGCCGGCCGGCCCCGGCCGGCGACCGCTCGCCGCCGTACTCGCCGCGGTCGGTATTCCGATGTTCATGGTCACGCTGGACAATCTGGTGGTCACCAACGCGCTCCCGGTGATCCGCGCCGAGCTGAACGCCTCGCTCGGCGACCTCCAGTGGTTCGTCAACGCCTACACCCTGTCGTTCGCCGCCCTGCTGCTCACCGCCTCCGCCCTCGGCGACCGGCTGGGCCGCCGCCGCGTGTTCCTGGCGGGTATCGCAGTGTTCACCGCCGCCTCGGCGGCCTGCGCGCTCGCCACCGATCCGGCGATGCTGGTCGCCGCGCGGGTGGTGCAGGGCTTCGGCGGCGCCGCGGTGATGCCGCTGTCGTTGACCCTGCTCTCCGACGCGGTACCGGAACGGTTGCGCAGCGCGGCCATCGGGATCTGGGGCGGTATCGCCGGGCTCGGCGTGGCCGTCGGCCCGTTGCTCGGCGGCGCCGTGGTCGACGGATTGAGCTGGCAGTGGATCTTCTGGGTCAATGTGCCCATCGGCGTCCTGGTGCTGCCGCTGGTGGTCTGGACACTGCGTGACTCGCGGGGCGGCGGCGGCCGCCTGGACCCGGCGGGTCTGGTCCTGGCTTCGGCGGGCGTGCCGGCGGTCGTCTGGGGCATCGTGCACGGCGCCGACGACGGCTGGAATTCGGGCGGGGTGCTCACCGCGCTGATCGGCGGCGCGGTACTGCTGGGCGCGCTCATCGCCTGGGAGCACCGGGCCGCGGCCCCCATGCTGGCGCCGCGGCTCTTCCGGATCCGGGCCTTCGGCGTCGCCAATGTGGTGGCCTTCGCCTTCTCGATCGGCGTTTTCGGGTCGATCTTCCTGCTCGCCCAGTTCTTCCAGGTGGTGCAGGGGTACAGCCCGTTCGAATCCGGTATCCGGACCATGCCGTGGACCATGGCGCCGATGGTGGTGGCCCCGCTCGCGGGCCTGGTGATCGACCGCGTCGGGGCCCGGGTCCTGCTGGTCTCCGGGCAGGCACTGCTCGCGGTGGCGCTGGCCTGGATGGCCGCCATCACCTCGGTGGACCTCGGCTACGGCACGTTCGTGGCGCCGCTGCTCCTCGCGGGAGTGGGGATGGGCCTGACCTTCGCGCCACTGGCGACCGTGGTGATGGCGGCCGTACCGGAGGCGGACCGTTCCGTGGCCTCGGGCACCAACAACACGGTGCGCGAGGTCGGCGTGGCGGTGGGTATCGCGGTTCTGGCCTCCGTATTCGCCTCGTACGGTGCGTACACGGACCCGCAGAGCTATGTGGACGGGCTGGTACCGGCGGTCTGGGTCGGGGCGGGGATCGTCGCGGCCGGGGCGCTGGCCGCCGCATTGCTCCCGGGCCGGGCGACCGTGCGGGAGCCGGTGAATTGACGAGTGCCATCCGCCCCGGCGGGCGGAACCCGGTAGCGGATGAATCGGATCGGCGGCGCGCACCGGCGCGTCGCCGATCAGCGTTCGCGGACCGAGACCAGCGATTCCCTGGCGTCGGCGGGAACGGCCGGGCCGGGCGTGCGCTGCCGCCGGCTCGCGGTCGTGTACAGCACGACCAGCAGCAGGCTGAACCAGACGTAGCCGTTGCCGATCACCTTGTCCCAGGCCGACCAGCCCAGCTCCCGGCCGTCGTTACCGGGCAGGTCGCTGTGTTTGGCCAGCACGAAGACCACCGCGGTGGCAACCGCCGCGGCATACCAGCCGCGCGCCTGCGACCACGGCCGGGTGGTCGCGTAGCCGATCATCGCCAGCAGCGCGGGCGCCACCCATACCCAATGGTGCGACCAGGAAATGGGCGAAACGAGCAGCGCTACCACCGCGTTGACCGCCAGCGCGATCATCGGGGGTGTCCCGGTCCGCCGGATGGCCGCCACCGCCACCGCCACGAGCGCGAGGGCGGCGAGCAGCCACAGCGCGGTGGCCAGAGTGCCGGTGACCTCGAAGCGGGCCAGCACGGCCTGGATGGACTGGTTGGTCTGGAACTCCGAGCCGCTGAGCCCACCGACATTGCCGAAGCCGCCGAACCAGTACCGCACCGATTCGTCGGGCATCACCGCGAAACCGATCGCCGTGGCGATCGCACCGCTGATCGCGGCCGTCACGGCGGCTTTGTAGTCCTTGCGGATGAGGAAATACAGGACGAAAGCCGCCGGGGTCAGTTTGATCGCCGCGGCGATACCCAGCAGCATCCCGCGCGGCCAGCGCGGATTGCGGGTCAGGCAGTCGGCGGCGACCAGACCCATCAGGATCAGATTGACCTGGCCGAAATCCAGGGTGGACCAGACCGGCTCGAGCAGCAGCGCGAGCGGGGTCGCGGTCGCGGTGACCACCAGGGCGAGTTTGCGCTGGTCCTGACCCGGCCAGACCTGCCGGGCCACCAGGAACAGAGTCATCGCCAGCGCGCCGATGGAGACCACCAGATAGGCGATCACCGAGGCGGCCCACGGCAGCAGTGCGTAGAGCCCGAGCGCCAGCGCGGCGAACGGCGGGTAGATGAACGGGAGGCTGATATCGGCGGCCGTCTCCGGGAGATGACCGTAGAGATCGCCGCCGGCCCGCCACTCCTCGACCCCGAGCCGATAGACCTCGAGGTCGATGTACTCGCCGCTGATGGCGCGGAACGGATCGATCGGGTGTGACATACACACCCACGTCACGACCACCGCCAGGAGCGGCAGCAGCCAGACCGCCTGCCGGCGGGCACGTCCGGCGAGCGTCTCGGTGCGGGTCAAGGCGTTCGTCATCGGAGGGGACTTTACCGGTTGACGGTGTCCGTGTACCGGGCAGTGAGCGGCGGGGGATATCGGCGTGAGCCCGGTGGGGGCCATCGAATACGATTCCACCAGCACCAATACGGGCGCCGGAGCCGACCGCGCCCGCTCACCGATGCCCAGGGGAGAGACGAGTAGACCGTGGCCGACGACACCGACGCAGGCGCAGCGACCGGCGGGCAGGAATCCGCCCTCACCGAAGAAGCCCTGGCCGCCGCGGCCGCGGCGGCCGAGAAGGACTTCGCGGCCGCTGCCGATCTGGACGCGCTCGCGAGCGCGAAAACCGAGCATATGGGCGGCCGGTCGCCGATCGCGCTGGCCCAGCGGTCGCTGGGATCGCTACCCAAATCGGAGAAGGCCGACGCCGGTAAGCGGGTGAACAAGGCGCGGGCGCGGGTATCGGAGGCGTTCGAGGAGCGGCAGCGGACGCTGCTCGCCGAACGTGATGCCGCGGTGCTGGTCGCCGAGGCGATCGATGTCACGCTCCCGGCCGACCGGGGGCCGGTGGGTGCCCGGCATCCGATCACCGTCATCTCCGAGCAGGTCGCCGATGTCTTCGTCGGAATGGGCTGGGAGATCGCCGAGGGGCCGGAGGTGGAGACCGAGCATTTCAACTTCGACGCGCTCAACTTCCTGCCCGACCACCCCGCGCGCACCATGCAGGACACCTTCCATATCGCACCGGCCGGTTCGCGCCAGGTGCTGCGCACCCACACCTCCCCGGTGCAGGTGCGGTCCATGCTGGAACGTGACCTGCCGATCTATGTGGTGTGCCCGGGGCGCACCTTCCGCACCGACGAGCTCGATGCCACTCATACTCCGGTGTTCTCCCAGGTCGAGGGGCTGGCCATCGACAAGGGCCTGACCATGGCGCATCTGCGCGGCACGCTGGACGCGTTCGCGCGGGCCCTGTTCGGTCCCGAGACCACCACCCGGATCCGGCCCAACTACTTCCCGTTCACCGAACCCTCGGCCGAGGTCGATGTCTGGTTCCCGGACAAGAAGGGCGGCGCCGGCTGGGTCGAATGGGGCGGTTGCGGCATGGTCAACCCGAAGGTGCTGATCGCCAGCGGGATCGATCCCGACGAGTACAGCGGCTTCGCGTTCGGTATGGGGCTGGAGCGGACGCTGCAGTTCCGCAACGGCATTCCCGATATGCGCGACATCGTCGAGGGTGATGTGCGGTTCACTCTGCCCTTCGGTATCCGGTCCTGACCTTTTTCGAGCGAGAGAGCGAACGTCACAGTGCGAGTAGCGCAGTCCTGGCTGACCGAAACGATCCGCCGCACCGTCCCCGACTGGGAGGTGACGCCGAAGGAACTCGACGCCGGATTCGTCCGGGTCGGGCTCGAAGTGGAAGAGGTCGACGAGCTGGAACGAGTGGGCGGGGATATCGAACACCCGCTGGTGGTCGGCCGGGTCGCCGAGATCACCGAGCTCACCGAGTTCAAGAAACCCATCCGGTTCTGCAAGGTCGATATCGGCGCGGAACAACTACAGGAGATCGTCTGCGGAGCGAATAATTTCGCGGTCGGTGACCTGGTCGTCGTGGTGCTGCCCGGCGGTGTGCTGCCGGGCGGTTTCGCCATCTCCTCCCGCAAGACCTACGGCCGCGTATCCCACGGCATGATCTGCTCGGTCGCCGAACTCGGTATCGGCAAGGACCATTCGGGCATCCTGGTGCTGGAACCCGGCACCGCCGAACCCGGTACCGACGCCAACGACCTGCTCGGTCTCGGCGATACCGTTATCGAACTGAACATCACTCCCGACCGGGGCTACTGCTTCTCGGTCCGCGGCCTGGCCCGCGAACTGGCCTGCAGTTTCGATCTCGAATACGCCGATCCGGCCGTTCGCACCCTCCCCGGGGGGCCCGACGCATGGCCGGTGGACGTGGCACCGGAATCGGGCTGCACCCGCTTCGGCGTCCGCCGGGTCACCGGAATCGATCCGCACGCGGTGAGCCCGTGGTGGTTGCAGCGCCGATTGCTGCTGGCGGGCGTGCGGCCCATCTCCCCGGCGGTCGACGTCACCAACTACGTGATGCTGGAACTCGGACAGCCGCTGCACGCCTTCGACGCGGCGAAACTCAGCGGCGGTCTGGTGGTGCGCCGCGCGCGCCCCGGCGAGACCCTGCGCACTCTCGACGAGGTCGAACGCGAACTCGACGCCGAGGATGTGGTGATCGCCGA
Source organism: Nocardia sp. NPDC002869 (assembly GCF_046764065.1). NCBI lineage: Bacteria > Bacillati > Actinomycetota > Actinomycetes > Mycobacteriales > Nocardiaceae > Nocardia > Nocardia sp. NPDC002869. The sequence continues at coordinate 35,732 of NZ_JBKOOL010000028.1, read as the reverse complement.
CGACACCGGGGTGGTCTCGCTGGCCGGTGTGATGGGTGGCGCGTCCACCGAGGTGGGCCCGGAGTCCACCGATATCGTCCTCGAGGCCGCCACCTGGGATCCGCTGTTCATCTACCGCACCGCCCGCCGCCACAAACTGGTGTCGGAGGCGAGTAAACGCTACGAGCGGGTGGTGGACCCGGAACTGAACCTGGCCGCGCTGGACCGGGCCGCGTCCCTGCTCGCGGAGATCGCCGGGGGCACGGTGGAGCCCACGCTCACCGATATCCGGCTGCCGCTGACCCCGCCGGCCCCGATCCGGATGGACATCGACCTGCCCGACCGGGTGGCCGGTGTCCAGTACGCTCCCGGCACGTCCGCGCGCCGCCTCACCCAGATCGGCTGCCATGTCGAGGTGGCGGTCGACGAGACCAGCGGCCACGGTCAGCTGGTGGTGACGCCGCCGAGCTGGCGGCCGGATCTCGACCAGCCGGCCGACCTGGTGGAAGAGGTGCTGCGACTCGAGGGTCTGGAACAGATCCCGCTGGTGCTGCCGCAGGCGCCCGCCGGGCGCGGCCTCACCGCGGTGCAGCGCCGCCGCCGCGCGGTGAGCCGGGCGCTGGCCTTCGCCGGCTGTGTCGAGGTGCCACCGCCGGTGTTCCTGCCCGCGGGGGTCTTCGACACCTGGGGGCTGGACGCCGACGACCCCCGCCGCACCACCACCCGGGTACTGAACCCGCTGGACGTCGAACGCGCCGAACTCGCCACCACACTGCTGCCGGGCCTGCTGGAGATCGCGGTCCGCAATATCTCCCGTGGCGCCCGTGATCTGTCGCTCTACGGCATCGCCCAGGTCGTGCTGCCCGGCCCGGACACCGCGCCGGTGGCGCCGCTGCCGGTGGACCGCCGCCCGACCGACGCCGAGGTCGCCGAACTGCTGGCCTCGCTGCCCGATCAGCCCCAGCACGTCGCGGTGGTGCTCACCGGCCGCCGGGAACCCCGCGGTCCGTGGGGTCCGGGGCGGGCGGCCGAAGCCGCCGACGCGTTCGCGCTCGCCGATGTGATCGCCGCGGCCGCCGGGGTCGAACTCGAACGCCGGCCCGGTAAGCGCCTGCCGTGGCATCCGGGGCGGTGCGCCGAGCTGATGGTGGACGGTGTCGTGATCGGCTACGCGGGTGAATTGCATCCCGGAGTACTGGAACGCTCGGGTCTGCCGCCGCGTACCTGCGCCCTGGAACTGGATCTGGACGCACTGCCGCTGCGCGAGGCCCGGCCCGCGCCGGCCATCTCGCCGTTCCCGGCCGTGCTGCAGGACGTCTCGGTGAGCGTCGCGCACGATGTTCCGGCGGCGGAGGTGGAGACCGCACTGCGATCCGGTGGCGGGGAACTGCTCGAGGATATCGCGCTGTTCGACGTGTACGCGGGCACGCAGGCCGGGGAGGGGCGTAAATCGCTCACCTACGCCCTGCGTTTCCGGGCCACCGACCGCACCCTCACCGAGGATGAGGCCAGCGCGGCGCGCGATGCCGCCGTGGCCGCGGCGGCGGACGCGGTGGGCGCGGTGCTCCGAGCCTAGGAGAGCCGTTCTCCGGCAACGTGGTCGGTGCGTCCGAACGGGCGGACCGGACGTCGTAGGCTGGTCGCATGACTGAACCCAGCACAGGCGATCCGGGCGCGCTCGCCGCGCGGTTGGCGGCCCTGCCCGACGAGCAGTTGCTGGCCGTCCTGGTGGTGGCCGCGGCGGGCCGCGACAAGCTGGCCCCGCTGTACGAAGCCGCCACCCGGCTGCTGTCGGAAACCGGGCAGAGCGCGGTGGCGCCCGGTGTGATTCCCGGCACCCCGCAGCCCCCGGGCTATGGGGCCGCCTCGGACCTCGGTTCGTCGTCGCAGGTGGGCGGGGGTGCCGGCGCGGCAGCCGAGCCGAGCGGGGGAGCGGCCGGTGGTTACAGCGCATCCGGTGTGCCGACGTTCGGGTCCGTTCGCGATAAGGTCGAGCGGCGTTTCGGCACCGCGTTCGGTGCGCGGGCACTCGGTAGGCAGAGCCCGGCCGGCCGCGGCGCCGACGACCAGTGGGAAGCGCGTGAACAGGCCGCGCGGGAACGTCTGGCACAGATTCGCACCTCCTTGCACGAGGGCGAAGGGTCCTGATCCCGCCCGGCCCGCGCCGGAGCGACAGGGGACACACCCGATGAGGCGATACCTCCGCCTTTGCTGCGGTCTCCGCCCACCGCATGAAGCTGTTTCGGAGGAGGATCTGTGAGGCGATGCCTTCGCCGCGGTATCCGCCGCCCGCATGAAGCCGCTCCGAAGGAGAATTTGTGACCGAGGCCGATATTGCACGCGTACTCGCCGGCCGACTGCTCGACGCCCAGGTGCAGTGGCTGCTGAACGAAGTGAGCGGGGACCGGTTCGCCGAAGTCGTCGCCCGGGATGTGGCGGCCGTGCTCGAGGTTGCGGGCACGGTGCGCGCGGGCGAGGTGGTCGAGGTCGAACAGCTAGAGCAGACCGTGGCCACCCTGGTCGACAAGGTGGGCGGCAGCGCGGTCCTGGCGGATACCGCCGGTCTGTTCGCCGACGCGATCTACGACAGTATCGCCGCCAACGAGGACCACACCTTGGGCGAACTGGTCGAACGCGAACCGGTCGAGGCGCTGCTGCAGAAGATCGTGGATATGCACCGGACCCAGGAACGGGTTCTGGAACGACTGACCGACAGTCCCCTGGTGGCCACCGTCGCCTCCAAATTCGTCGACAAACTGGTCGGGGATTTCGTGGAGGTCAACCGGCAGCGCGCGGAGAAGATCCCCGGTATGGGCACGCTCATGTCGATCGGGCAGTCGGCCGCCGACCGCGCCCGCAAGGCCGCCGAATCCAACAGCATCCTCGGCGATATCGCGGGCAAGGGCGCCCTGTACGCCCTCAAACGCACCAACAACGCCATCCGCGAAATGCTGCGCGACGCCCCCGTGCACGACGCCACCATGGAGTTCTGGGATCTACACGCCGACGAACCGATCAGCGGCCTGCGGGAGTACCTCACGAAACAGGACCTCCACGAACTCGTCGGGCTCTGTTACCGCATCGCGGTGACCACCCGGGAGAAGGAGTACTTCGGCCTGCTGGTGGCCGAATGCGTGCAGGTTTTCCACGAGAGGTACCGGGACCATACGCTCGCCGAGCTGCTCCCGGAGTTGGGCCTCACCGGCGAGGACATCGTCACCGAGATCCTGCGCTACGGTCCCGCGGTGGTGGCGGCCGCCGAACGGGACGGGGTGCTGGCGGGATTGATCCGGGAACGACTGGAACCCTTCTACTACTCCGACGAGATCTTGGAGATCCTCACGCCGGCCGAGTAGTGGAGGCGGCACCGTACCGTCGATCGGGCGCATCGCTCACCGCCGGGCCACGACCGCCCGTTCCACCGTGCCGAAGGTGATGTCACTGATTTTGCCGAGGTTGGCCGGCAGCATGATGTCGGTGCGGCCGGTGAACAGGTTGATACGACGCGTGATTCGAACGATCGGCCGGTCACCGCCGGCCGCGAAGGTCCGCCGTCTAGGAGGAGCGCACCTGCGCGGTGTCCTTCTTGTCCAGTTCGGCACGTTCGGCGAGCAGATCGCGGATCTCGGTCAGCAGGGCGATATCGGCCGGGGTCGACGGTTCGGCGTCCACCTTGTTGCGGACGTAGAAGCGTTTCTGCATGGTCTTCATCGGCAGGATGAGCGCGAAATACAGCACCGCCGCGACCATGACGAAATCGATGGCGGCGCTGATGATCGGGCCGAGCGCGATGAAGGTCGCGGGTTTGCCCGCGAGCAGTGTGACACCGAAACCGAACTGGCCGCTGCCGCCGAGGACGGCCAGCAACGGTTCCACCACGCCCTTGGTCACCGAACTCACCACCGCGGTGAACGCGGTGCCCATCACGACGGCGACGGCCAGATCGATGACGTTCCCGCGCATGAGGAAGTCTTTGAAACCTTTGAGCACCAATCCACTCCATATCGAACGCTGCTGTTCACCGCCGGTCCCGGTCTCGGCCGCTGAGCGGTACCGCTGCGATCGTCCCGGTGCTACACCGCAGGTGATAGTGGCAGCCGGGATTGCGCCGCGCAAACCGGCAGCGATCGGGTGCGTGCCCGGCCCGCCGGAATCCGCGTCCCGGGTGCGTCGCCGGACCGGCGGCCGCGCCGCACCGCGCTAGGGTCGAGGCAACGCCGGGGGAAACAGCTATCAGGAGGAACCGTGGCATCGACGACACTGCTGGGCCGGGCGGTCCGGGGCTTCAACACGGGAGTGGTCGCCCTGCTCGACGCACCGGTGCTGGGCCCCCTGCTGGGTAAGGGGTTCGTGGAGATCGAGTACGTGGGGCGGCGATCGGGCCGGACGTTCCGGACCCCGGTGAACTATGTGAAGAGGGACGGCGGCCTGCTCATCGGTGTCGCCATGCCCGATAAGAAGACCTGGTGGCGCAATTTCCTCGGCGAGGGCGCGCCCATTGTGCTGCACTTCCGCGACGGCGATCGGCGCGGGCACGCGACCGCCCGGCGCGACGAGAAGGGCCGGGTCGGCGTGCGGGTCCGGTTCGACGAGCCCGGCTGAGTTCGGCGCGGGTATCGAGAGCACGGGCGGTTCGTTGTCGCGGGGCGCGGAAACAGCTGTGCGGTAGGCCGGGCGAGCCGGTAACCTTCCTGCCGTGTCGAGCCCGGAAGCATCCAGAGCAGGGCTGCCGGTCATCCCCGTCAGCCCCTGACCTTTCGCTACCCGTTCGCCGTGCCGCCTGCCGGCCGCACGGTCATCCGGTGATTCCCGGGCGCTGACCGGGGTGACGAGACGATTCCTGTCTCTTCCACCTCGGAGCCTTTCATGCCTTTCACTCTCTACCTGCTCGCCCTGGCGGTCTTCGCCATGGGCACTTCGGAATTCATGCTCGCCGGTCTCGTCCCGGATATCGCGGCCGATCTCGGTGTGGACCTCGGCGCCACCGGTCTGCTGACCTCGGCGTTCGCCATCGGAATGGTCGTGGGCGCACCGCTGATGGCGGGTCTCGCCCGGGACTGGCCGATCCGGTCGAGCCTGCTGGGTTTTCTGCTGTTGTTCCTGGCCGCGCATATCGCCGGAGCGGTGACCGGCGGTTTCTCCGTCCTGGTCGCCACCAGGGTGGTGGCCGCCGTCGCGAACGCCGGGTTTCTCGCGGTCGCGCTGACCGCGGCCGCGGCGCTGGTTCCCGCCGGACGGCAGGGCCGGGCGCTGGCGATCCTGCTGGGTGGTACCGCCCTCGCCACGGTGGCGGGGGTGCCGGGTGGCGCGCTACTCGGGGCGGTGCTCGGCTGGCGGGCCGCCTTCTGGGCGCTCGCGCTGCTGTGCCTGCCGGCCGCGGCCGGTGTCGTCCTGGCCGGAATGCCCGGCCGCTCGGGGCAGACCGCCGCCCCCGACTTCCGTCGCGAACTCGCGCAGTTGCGACGCCCGCGGTTGCTCGCGGTCATGCTGCTGGGAGCGCTCGTCAACGCGGCGACTTTCGCCAGCTTCACTTTCCTCGCGCCGTTGGTCACCGGGACGGGTGGGTTCGGTGCGTTCTGGGTGCCGGTAGTGCTGGTGCTGTTCGGCGGGGGTTCCTTCGCCGGTGTGACCGTCGCCGGGCGTTTGTCCGACGAGTACGCCGCGGTGGTGATCGCGGTCGGGGGCCCGCTGCTGTGCGGTGGCTGGTTCGCGCTCGCGGTGACCGCCGACCGTCCCGTCGCCCTGCTCGTCTTGGTGTGCGTGCTGGGGGCGCTGTCGTTCGGGGTGGGGAGCACGCTGATCGCACGCGTGCTCTACGAGGCCGCGGGCGCGCCGACCATGGCGGGTTCCTATGCGACGGCGGCGTTGAATATCGGTGCCGCGGCAGGGCCCGCGCTGGCGGGGCTCGCCCTGGGGTCCGGTTGGGGTGACCGGGGGCCGATGTGGCTGAGCGGTGTCCTGGTGGGAGTGGCGCTGCTGCCGGCACTGCGTTTCCGCGCGATATTCACCGGGGCGGCGACCCGCCAGGACGACAGAGCCGCTGTGCGAGCGCGGTGTATCGGCCGGTGAACCGCAGGTGGCGTAAACGGAACGTTACCGGCTCTGGACCGTGACCACCGTGATCATGACGGTGGTCTCGGCGGCCATGCCACCCATGCTGCTCACCAACTGCGCCGAACTGGTGTTCACCGGAGGTGTCGTCGTGACCCCGGTATGGCCGGCGAAGCAGTCCCGGGCTGCCGGTGTCACGCTGTGCTGAACAATTTTCGGGCCGGGCGATGAATTCCGCGACCGGGACACGTCGTGTGTGGTGTACATACCGGCCGGCGGAATACCCGGCCGGACCCGGTACGGGCGTGCCCGCAGCGAAGGAGAATCGGATGACCCACGGCCAAGACCTCGCACTGTCGCATATCGGTGTGCTGGTCGGAGATCAGCAGGAGGCCCTCGAGTTCTACCGGGATGTGATCGGCCTCGAGGTCCGCGCGGATCTGCCGCTGGGCCCGCTGCGCTGGGTCACCGTGGGGCCGGCCGGACAGCCCGGTATCGAGTTCATCCTGGAGACCCCGTCCATGGTGCCCGACCCCGAGCAGAGCGCCGAGGCCCGGCGCCGGCTGGACGCGGGCGCGCACGGCACGCTGATCTTCGTCACGGAAGCGGTGGACGAGACCTTCGCGCGGCTGCGCGACGCCGGGGTCCGGGTCACCCAGGAACCCGCCGACCAGCCCTATGGCGTGCGCGACTGTGGTTTCGCCGATCCCTGGGGAAACTTCCTGCGTTTCTCCCAGCCGCTGGGCTGAGGGCAGGAGGGGCGTCACCTGTGCCGATAGCGGGGTTCCGCGGCGTCCGGCGCACCCGGCCGGCCCCGGCCGTGTGCGTCGTCACAGCTACCGGCACGGTGGCCGTCCATACTCTTGATCATGGGCGATGCGCAGACCGCTGAAGGAAACGACGCGACCCTGCCGCTGCGCGAGGACATCCGGTTCCTCGGCGGCGTGCTCGGCGACACCATTCGCGATCACGAGGGCCCCGAGGTCTTCGACCTCGTGGAGCGGGTGCGGGTGGAGGCGTTCCGAGTCCGGCGGGAGGAGGTGGAGCGCAGCGCGGTCGGCGAAATGCTGGCCGGGGTGGACATCGCGGTGGCACTGCCGCTGATCCGGGCGTTCAGTTATTTCGTCCTGCTGGCCAATCTCGCCGAGGACATCCAGCGCGACCGCCGCCGCGCCGCGCACGAGGCAGCGGGCGAAGCCCCGCAGGACTCCTCCCTGGCCGCCACCTACCGGAAACTGGACGCGGCCGCGGTGCCGGGGGAACGGGTCGCGGAACTGCTGGCCGACGCGCTGGTGTCCCCGGTGATCACCGCGCACCCCACCGAGACCCGGCGCCGTACGGTGTTCGACACCCAGACCCGCATCACCGAATTGATGCGCCGACGGCAGCGGGCCCCCGAATCCGAACGGGCACAGCTCGAGCTCGAGATCCGGCGGCAGGTACTCACTCTCTGGCGTACGGCGCTGATCAGGTTGTCGCGGCTGCGTATCCAGGACGAGATCGCGGTCGGCCTGCGGTACTACGAACTCACCTTGTTCGATGTCATCCCCGCCATCAACGCGAGCGTCCGCACGGCGCTGGGGTCGCGCTGGCCCGAGCACCGGTTGCTGTCGAAACCCATGTTGCGGCCCGGTTCGTGGATCGGCGGGGACCGGGACGGTAACCCGTATGTGACGGCGGAGGTGGTGCGTACGGCGGCCGCGCAGGCCGCGGGGGTGGCGTTCGCGCGCTACCTGCGCGAACTGGTGCAGTTGGAGAAGACGCTGGCGCTGTCGGCGCGGCTGGTCCCGGTGACCGCGGAACTGCGCGCGCTCGCCGACAGCGGCTATCCGGACCCGAAGACCTACGCCGACGAACCGTATCGGCGGGCGCTGTACGGCATCCGGGTCCGGCTCACCGCGACCGCGCGGCGCGCCGTCGCCGCGCTGGACCCCGAGGCGGCGGGCCCCTGGGAGTTCGAATCGTCCGCCGCCGGCGAGGGCGCCTCCGGCGCTCCCTACGGCACACCCCAGGAGTTGCTCGACGATCTCGACGCCGTCGATGCCTCGCTGCGCGCCGGCGGAGACGCACTGCTCGCCGACGACCACCTCGCGGCGCTGCGCTGTGCGGTGGAGACCTTCGGGTTCCATCTGCAGGGCCTGGATATGCGTCAGAATTCCGAAACCCATGAGCAGGTCGTGGCCGAACTGCTGGCCTGGGCGGGCGTACATCCGGACTATTCGAGCCTGACCGAGTCCGAGCGGGTGGACCTGCTCACCCGGGAACTGCGTACCCGCCGCCCGCTGCTGGGACCGCGGGCGCGGATCGGCGAGCAGGCGGCCAAAGAGCTGGGAGTCATCCGTGCGGGCGCCGCCGTGGTGGCCGCGCTGGGCCCGGACGCGGTCCCCAACTACATCATCTCGATGTGTACCTCGGTCAGCGATCTCCTCGAGGCCGCCCTGCTGCTCAAGGAGGGCGGCCTGCTGGAATTGGGAGACGCGGACAGCGGACCCTCCTGCCCGGCCGGGATCGTGCCGCTGTTCGAAACCATCGAGGATCTGGCGGCCGGGGCGTCGACGCTGGCCGCGGCACTCCAGGTACCGGAGTACCGGGAGCTGGTGGCGGCACGCGGAATGCGTCAGGAGGTGATGCTCGGCTACTCCGATTCGAACAAGGACGGCGGATACCTGGCCGCGAACTGGGCGCTGTACCGGGCGGAACTGGACCTGGTGGAGCTGGCGCGCGAACAGGGGATCCGGCTGCGGCTGTTCCACGGTCGCGGCGGCACCGTCGGGCGCGGCGGGGGCCGCAGCTACGACGCGATCCTCGCGCAGCCCGCCGGCGCCGTGCGGGGTTCCCTGCGGCTGACCGAACAGGGCGAGGTCATCGCGGCGAAATACGCCGAACGCGGCGCCGCGCACCGCAATCTCGAATCGCTCATCGCGGGCACCCTCGAATCGACGCTGCTGGATGTCGAGGGGCTGGGCGCCGATGCCGAGCCCTCCTACGCGCTCATGGACGAACTCGCGGACCGGGCCCGCGCCGCCTATGCGCGGCTGGTGCATGAAACCCCGGGCTTCGTCGAGTACTTCCGGCAGTCGACCCCGGTCGCCGAGGTGGGCGACCTCAATATCGGCAGCCGTCCCGCCTCCCGCAAACCCACCAACTCGGTCTCGGATCTGCGGGCCATTCCGTGGGTGATGGCCTGGAGTCAGGCCCGGGTGATGCTGCCCGGCTGGTACGGCACCGGGACCGCGCTCGAGGAGTGGATCGACGGCGATCCCGACCGGCTCGCCCGGCTCTCGGATCTGTACCGGCGGTGGCCGTTCTTCCGGACCGTGCTGTCGAATCTCGCGCAGGTGATGGCGAAGAGCGATCTCGATATCGCCGGCCGGTACGCCGAACTGGTCGACGATATCGATCTGCGCAAGCGCATCTTCGGGATGATCGAGCGCGAGCACGCCCGGACTGTCGCCGTCCATGCCGCCATCACCGGCAACGATCATCTGCTGGCCGACAATCCGTCGCTGGCGGAATCCATCCGCAACCGGTTCCCGTATCTGGAACCGCTGAACCAGATGCAGGTCGAACTGTTGCGCCGGTTGCGTGCCGGAGACGATTCCGAACTGGTGAAACGCGGCATCCTATTGACGATGAACGGTTTGGCCACGGCGCTGCGCAACTCGGGCTGACCCGCGCGGGCCGGCGGCACGGGGACCGGTGCGGGCGCTGTGTGTCTCGGATCGGGCTCGGTGTCACCCGCGGCGGCGCCGGCCGTCGTACCGTCGGCTGTATGACGACCTGGAGTGAATTCACCGCCGAGGCGCCACGGATCAGCGAGATCTTCCGTCGTCGCCACGCCGCGACCAGCAATCTGTGCATGCTCGCCACCCTGCGTTCGGACGGATACCCCCGGATCAGTCCGGTGGAGCCGCTCATCTTCGAGGAGAAACTGGTGATCGTCGGGATGCCGGGCACCACCAAATTCCGGGATCTCGCGCGCGATCCGCGTTTCTGCCTGCACACCGCGACCGAGGACACGATGGTGTCCGACGGGGATGCGAAACTGTTCGGTCTGGTGATCGATGATCCGGATACCGCCTTGCACGCGCGTTTCGCCGAGTACCTGTACGAGGACAGCGGGCTGGATCTGCGGAACCAGCCGTTCGAGCACTTCTTCGTGGCCGACCTGACCTCGGCGTCGTCGGTCGAGGTCGGCGACGACCTGCTGCGGGTCACCATCTGGAAACCGGGCGAGGGCGAGCGTGTGGTGGAGAAGCAATAGACCCGGGGTGCGGGTTCCCGGGTCGCCGCGGGGTCACGGTACGCCCGCCGGCCGCAGCGCGGCCGTGGTCGTGGCCGCCGAGCCCGGGCCGGTCGTCACTGCCCGGTGAAACGGGGCGTGCGCCGCTCCAGCATGGCGGCGACGGCTTCGTCGTGATCGGCGGTGTGGTGGGTGAGGGCCTGCATCGCGGCGGAGAGTTCCAGCAGTGTTTCCAGGCTCTGCTGTTGGCCCTCGCGCAACAGGCGTTTGGTCATCCGCAGCGCGTGCGGTGGATTGGCCGCGATCTCGGCGGCGAGCCGGTGGGCGGTGTCGAGCAGCCGATCGGGTTCGACGACCTCGTTGACCATTCCCCAGTCGAGTGCGGTGGCGGCGTCGATGGCGGCGCCCGTGAACGCCAGCTGGCTGGCGCGGGCCATCCCCACCGCCCGCGGCAGCAGCCAGGCCCCGCCGTCCCCGGGGATGAGGCCCAGGCGGACGAAACTCTCCGCGAAGGTGGCGGTGGTCGCGGCGATCCGCATATCGCACATGAGGGCGAGATCGCAGCCGGCGCCGATCGCCGGGCCGTTCACCGCGGCGATGGTGGGGATCTCGCAGTGGTACAGCGCCTTGGGGATGCGCTGGATACCGTGCCGGTAGCCTTGGCGCAGGTCGGCCGGGGCGCCGCCGAACATTCCGGCCTTGTCCCGCATGTGCTTGACATTGCCGCCGGCGCTGAATGCCGTACCCGCTCCGGTGAGGATGGCCACCCGGAGGGAATGGTCGCGGTCGGCGGCCCGGACGGCGTTCTCGAGGGCTTCGATCGTCGCCTCGTCGGAGATCGGATTGCGCTGCTCGGGATTGTCGATGGTCCAGACGACGACGTCGCCGGTGCGCTCCACGCGCACGGGTGCGGTCACGGTAACTCCTCGGGCCATGGTGCTGCGGTCATCGGCAACAATGCCCGATCGGTTCGGGCGGGGCGAGTGCGAGGTGCGGTTCGGCTCGGCGGCCCGGGTCTCCGCGGCTTCTCGTGTGGGTGCGGTGCCGGGAGGTGCCGCGACCGGCCCGTTCCGGTGGTTGCGCTCGTGCGCCAGCCGCGCGGTGAGGCCGACGAGGGTGCGGGTGCGTGCCTCGAGCCGTGCGAGTGAGGTGCCGAGTTCGCTGTCCGGGACCATGGTGAGGTCGCAGGAGAGCAGTGCGTCGACGGCGCGCTCCAGGGCGCCGAGCCGGTCTCGAAGCCTGCCATTCGAACGCATGTTCTAAATGCTAGCCGATGTGGTGAGGGCGTCGGTGGGTAGGGAAGTGGGGGTCTCTCGGCGAGTGTCGGCGGGTCGCCGAGCACGCCGGCGTTCTCGATGTTCGGCCGGGTTCCGGGGCAGGTGTGCCTGATGCGCCCCTCGCGAGATTCGAGCGCAAAGGCCCGTGATCGCCGGTCCGGCGGGTGCGGCGAATGTCATCCGGCCGCCGACGAGAGGCGTACGGGGACCGGTTTGTGAATGAGCTTGCATGGTCGTGCATAATCATGACATGGCTGATCTCACGGATATGCCCGACCGGAACGGACCCCTGCGCGTGGCCGTCGCCGGTGCCAGTGGTTACGCGGGCGGGGAAGTGCTGCGTCTGCTGCTGGGGCATCCGGAGTACCGAGCCGGGCGCCTCGAGATCGGGGCGCTGACCGCCGGTAACAACGCGGGCACCGCCCTCGGCGCCCTGCAGCCGCAGCTGCTGCCGCTGGCGGACCGAATCCTCGCCCCGACCACGGCCGCCGAACTGGCCGGCCACGACATCGTATTCCTCGGTCTGCCGCACGGACAGTCGGCGGCACTGGCGGCCGACCTACCGGAATCCACGGTGATCATCGACTGCGGCGCCGACTTCCGGCTCACCGACCCGGCCGCCTGGGACCGCTACTACGGCGGACCCCACGCGGGGAGCTGGCCGTACGGCCTGCCGGAACTGCCCGGGGCGCGGGAGTCGTTGCGGGGCGCCACCCGTATCGCGGTCCCCGGCTGCTACCCGACGGTCAGCAGCCTGGCGCTGGCTCCCGCGGTCGCCGCGGGCATCGTCGAGCCGACGGTGCACGTCGTCGCCGTCAGCGGCACCTCCGGGGCCGGCCGCAAACTCGATGTCGGCCTGCTCGGGTCCGAGGTCATGGGGTCCGCACGGGCCTACGGCGTGGCCGGTGCGCACCGGCACACCCCGGAGATCACGCAGAACCTGTCGGCGGTCGCCGGTGCGCCGGTCCGGGTGTCGTTCACCCCCGTGCTCGCGCCCATGCCGCGCGGCATTCTCGCCACCTGCACCGCGCCGGTGCGGGTGGACGCGGCCGAGGCACGCGCCGTCTACGAGAAGGCCTACGCCGACGAGCCCTTCGTGCATCTGCTGCCCGAGGGCGTGCTGCCCCAGACCGGGTCGGTACTGGGCGCCAACTCCGTCACGCTGCAGGTCGCCGTCGACACCGACGCGGGTCTGCTCGTGGTGATCGGTGCGATCGACAATCTGACCAAGGGCACCGCCGGCGGCGCGGTGCAGTCCATGAATCTTGCGCTCGGCTTCGACGAAACCGCCGGGCTGTCCACCGTAGGAGTGGCCCCGTGACCACCGACCAGAACGGAAACCTCGTGCACAACCAGGGCGTCACCGCACCGCTGGGCTTCCGGGCCGCCGGGATCGCCGCGGGTATCAAGGCCAAGGGCGGCCCCGATCTCGCGCTCGTCTTCAACGAGGGCCCCGACTACGCGGCGGCCGGTGTGTTCACCACCAACAAGGTCAAAGCCGCACCGGTGCTGTGGTCACAGCAGGTCCTGAAGGCCGGCCGGCTGCGCGCGGTGATCCTGAACTCCGGCGGGGCCAACGCCTGCACCGGACCCGAGGGCTTCCAGGACGCCCATCGCACCGCCGAGGAACTCGCCGCGGCGCTGAGCAACTGGGGCACCGAAACCGGGGCGGGAGAGATCGCGGTGTGCTCCACCGGCCTCATCGGCGACCGGCTGCCGATGGACAAACTGCTCCCCGCGGTGACCGAGATCGTGCACGAGATGGGCGGCGGGATGTCCGGCGGTACCGATGCCGCGCACGCCATCATGACCACCGACACCGTGCCGAAAGAAGCATCCCTGCACCATCCGGACAAGTGGAATGTCGGCGGGATGGCCAAGGGCGCGGGCATGCTGGCCCCCGGCCTGGCGACCATGCTGGTCGTGCTGACCACCGATGCCGTGGCGAGTGCCGAACAACTCGACACCGCGCTACGGCGGGCCACCCGGCTCACCTTCGACCGTCTCGACGTGGACGGCGCGATGTCCACCAACGATACGGTCCTGCTGCTGGCCAACGGCGCCAGTGAGGTCACGCCCACCCAGGACGAACTGGATACGGCCGTGCTCGCGGTCTGCGACGATCTGGCCGGTCAGCTGATGGCCGACGCCGAAGGCGTCACCAAGCGGGTGCTGGTCACGGTCGAAGGCGCGCGCAGTGAGGACGACGCACTCGTCGCGGCCCGGATCATCGCCCGGGACAGCCTGGTCAAAACCGCCATGTTCGGCTCCGACCCGAACTGGGGGCGGGTGCTGGCCGCGGTGGGCACCGCGCCCATCGAGCTCGACCCCGACCTGATCTCGGTGTCGTTCAACGGCTTCCCGGTCTGCATCGACGGCACGGGCGCGCCCGGCGCGCGCGAGGTCGATCTGTCCGGCGCCGATATCCATGTGGTCGTCGACCTGCGCCTCGGTGACGGCACCGCCACGGTCCGCACCACCGACCTGTCCCACGGCTACGTCGAAGAGAATTCGGCCTACAGCTCATGACCGACGCGCTGCACGAACTGTCCGCGCTGGACAAAGCCCATATCCTCGCCGGAGCACTGCCCTGGCTGCAGAAATTCCGCGACAAGATCGTGGTCGTGAAATACGGCGGCAACGCCATGATCGACGACGGCCTCAAACGCGCCTTCGCCGCCGATATGGCATTCCTGCGCACCGTCGGCGTGCACCCGGTAGTCGTGCACGGGGGCGGGCCGCAGATCTCGGCCATGCTGAAACGCCTCGGCCTCACCGGGGAGTTCCGGGGCGGATTCCGGGTCACCACGCCCGAGGTGATGGATGTGGTGCGGATGGTGCTGTTCGGCCAGGTCGGCCGGGAGCTGGTCGGGCTGATCAACGCGCACGGGCCCTATGCCGTCGGGATTTCCGGTGAGGATGCCCGGCTGTTCACCGCCACCCGCCGCACGGTTGTCGTGGACGGGGAGGCCACCGATATCGGACTGGTCGGCGATGTGACCGATGTGCATCCGGATTCGGTGCTCGACCTCATCCGCGCGGGCCGGATCCCGGTGGTGTCCACCATCGCCCCCGACGCCGACGGTGTGGTGCACAACATCAACGCCGATACCGCGGCCGCCGCACTGGCCGAAGGGATCGGCGCCGAGAAACTGGTGGTGCTCACCGACGTCGAGGGCCTGTACACGAATTGGCCCGACCGTTCCTCGCTGACCAGCGTGATCGACACCGACGCGCTGGCCGACCTGCTGCCGTCCCTGGACGCGGGGATGGTCCCCAAAATGGAGGCGTGTCTGCGCGCGGTCCGCAGTGGCGTATCGGGCGCACACGTCATCGACGGTCGCGTACCCCATTCGGTACTGCTGGAGCTTTTCACCGGGGAGGGAATCGGGACCATGGTCACACCGCCGGCGAACGAGGAAAACGGAGTCAGAGCATGAACACTGCGGAACTGCGGCAACGCTGGTCGAACGTGATGATGCGCAACTACCCCACTCCGGAGGTTGTGCTGACCCGGGGGACCGGCGCGGTGGTGTACGACGCGGACGGCAACCGCTACGTCGATTTCGTGGGCGGGATCGCGGTCAACAGCCTCGGTCACGCACATCAGGCCATCCTGAACGCGGTGATGGACCAGCTCGGCACGCTCGGCCACGTCTCGAACCTGTACGGCAGCGAACCGGTGATCGAGCTCGCCGAGCGGCTGCTCGGGCATTTCGGTGACGGCGACGGTCGCGCATTCTTCTGCAACTCCGGCACCGAGGCCAACGAGGCGGCCTTCAAACTGGCCCGGCTCACCGGTCGCCGCAAGATCATCGCCTGTGACGAGGCGTTCCACGGCCGCACCATGGGCGCGCTCGCACTCACCGGTCAGCCGTCCAAACGCGCGCCGTTCGAACCCATGCCGCCCGGAGTGGTGCACATCCCCTACGGCGACGCGCGGATCCTGGAGCGCGCGGTCGACGCCGATACGGCCGCCGTCTTCCTCGAGCCGATGCTCGGCGAGAGCGGTGTGGTGGTACCGCCGATGGACTATCTGGTGCGGGCCCGGGAAATCACCGCGCGGGCCGGGGCGCTGCTGATCCTGGACGAGGTGCAGACCGGTATCGGCCGCACCGGCAAGATGTTCGCGCACCAGTCGTTCGGTATCACCCCCGATGTCATCACCCTCGCCAAGGGGCTGGGCGCCGGTCTGCCGATCGGGGCGGTGCTGGCCACCGGGCCGGCGGCCGAACTGTTCACGCCCGGTATGCACGGCACCACCTTCGGCGGCAATCCCGTCTGCGCGGCCGCGGCCCTGGCCGTGCTGCGCACGCTCGAGGACGACGGGCTGCTCGAACACGTGGAATCGGTGGGTAAGCGGCTCAGCGACGGGATCGCGGTGCTCGAGCATCCGCTGATCGCCGATGTGCGCGGCGCCGGATTGCTGATCGGGATCGGGCTGACCGCACCGGTGGCGCCCCGGGTCGAGGCCCACGCGCGGGCCGCCGGATATCTGGTGAACCCGGCCAAACCCGATGTGATCCGGTTGGCGCCGCCGCTGGTGCTCACCGAAACCCAGGCCGACAATCTCGTGCTGGATCTGCCCGGAATCCTCGACGAGGTGCTGGCCGAAACGAAAGGACCGCGCGGATGACCGCCTCCCGACAACCGGCCACCGCTGTCCGCCATTTTCTGCGTGACGACGATCTGACACCCGCCGAGCAGGCCGAGGTGCTGGCTTTGGCCGCCGAACTGAAGAAAAGCCCGTTCGCGCACCGTCCGCTGGAAGGCCCGCGCGGTGTCGGGGTGATCTTCGACAAGAACTCCACTCGCACCCGGTTCTCCTTCGAGCTGGGTATCGCCCAGCTCGGCGGGCACGCGATCGTGGTGGACGGCCGGACCACCCAGCTGGGGCGCGACGAAACGCTGGCCGATACCGGGCGGGTCCTGTCGCGTTATGTCGAGGCCGTCGTCTGGCGGACCTTCGGCCAGCAGCGGCTGGCGGAGATGGCGTCCACCGCCACGGTTCCGGTGGTCAACGCGCTGTCCGACGAATTCCATCCCTGCCAGGTACTGGCCGATCTGCTCACCATCACCGAGCACAAGGGTGGGCTGCGCGGGCTGCGGCTGGCCTATTTCGGTGACGGCGCCAACAATATGTCCCATTCGCTGCTGCTGGGCGGGGCCACCGCCGGACTGCATGTCCGGATCGCCGCGCCGGCGGGATTCCTCCCGGCGCCCGCGGTGATCGCAGCCGCCGAGGCCCGCGCCGCCGAAACCGGCGGCAGCATCGTCGTCACCGAGGATCCGCTGGTCGCGGCCGGCGGCGCCGATGTACTGGTCACCGACACCTGGACCTCCATGGGCCAGGAGAGCGACGGTCTGGACCGGGTCGGTCCGTTCCGGCCGTACCAGTTGAACACCGAGTTGCTGGCCCGGGCCGGTGCCGACGCCATCGTGCTGCACTGCCTGCCCGCGCATCGCGGCGAGGAGATCACCGACGAGGTACTCGACGGGCCGCAGAGCGTGGTCTGGGACGAGGCGGAGAACCGGCTGCACGCGCAGAAGGCGCTGCTGGTGTGGCTGCTGGCACGCGAGGACGCCCGACGACGATGAGCGAGACCCGGATACATTCGGCGGGATCGGTCACCGCCGCCACCCGCGCCGGCCGGCAGTCGCGGATCCTCGCGCTGTTGGCCGCGCATCCGGTGCGCAGTCAGACCGAACTCGCCACCCTGCTCGCCGCGGAGGGGATCGAGACCACCCAGGCGACGCTGTCGCGCGATCTGGACGAACTGGGCGCGGTGAAACTCCGGGCCGCCGACGGCGGCGCCGGCGTATACGTGGTGCCGGAGGACGGCAGCCCGGTACGGGGGGTCACCGGTGGCACGGGGCGATTGGCCAAACTGCTCGGTGATCTGCTGGTCTCCACCGATTCCAGCGGCAACATCGCGGTCCTGCGCACCCCGCCGGGCGCCGCGCATTTCCTGGCCAGCGCCCTGGACCGGGCTTCGCTGCCCTATATCGTCGGCACGATCGCGGGAGACGACACCATCGCGGTGATCGCGCGCGAGCCCCTCACCGGCGCCGAACTGGCCGCGAAGATCGAGAACCTCGCCTGACCTGCGGGCGGGTCGCTTGTTGAAGAGAGAAGGGCATCCTGGATGGAACCAGGGGCACCATTGGGGCCTTGCCCGCCGCTGACCGGTTCCGGCGCGACGGACAGCCGACGGCGCCCCGGCCTGTGCGGGGATGATTCGGGTCGCCGCAGCTCAGTGATTGTTCACCAGGTCCTGCAGGAACGGTGTGGCCATCTCGATACCGGATTTGCCGAGGGCCAGGGCGGCGTTGCCGAGGGTGACGACGTAGTAACCGATCGTCTCGTAATTGTCCTGCGCCCACTGCTGCAACATCTGCACGGTTCGTCCTCCTCTGTCTGTCGAGTGCGGATCGGTGTGATCAGCGTCTCATAAGGCAGGTGGGCGGGGAAGGGCCGAATGCCGGTCGGGTCCGATCGTGGGCTCGATATAGCGCCAGGTAGGGGGCATTGCCACCCCGATTATGAATGAGATTGCACCATCGTGCATAATCATTTGTAGCGGCGGCGCGAGCCGATCCGGCAACGGGACAGCATACTGCTGGGAAGACGGCGGGCCGCGCACGCAGAACCATCAGTCCGCACCACCGAACATCATCCGAGGAGCACCAGAACATGTCCGATCGCGTCGTACTCGCCTACTCCGGTGGGCTGGACACCTCCGTGGCCATCAGCTGGATCGGCAAGGAGACCGGCGCCGAGGTCGTGGCGGTGGCCATCGACCTGGGGCAGGGCGGCGAGGATATGAACGTGGTGCGTCAGCGCGCGCTGGACTGCGGCGCCGTCGAAGCGGTCGTCGTGGACGCCCGCGACGAGTTCGCCGACGAGTACTGCCTGCCGACCATCCAGGCCAACGCGCTCTACCAGGGTGAATACCCGCTGGTGTCGGCCATCAGCCGTCCGCTCATCGTCAAGCATCTGGTGGAGGCCGCCAAGTTCCACGGCGCGGACACCGTGGCGCACGGCTGCACCGGTAAGGGCAACGATCAGGTCCGCTTCGAGGTCGGGATCGGCGCCCTGGCTCCCGACCTGAACGTGATCGCCCCGGTCCGCGACTACGCCTGGACCCGGGAGAAGGCCATCGCCTTCGCCGAGGAGAACAAGCTCCCGATCAATGTCACCAAGAAGTCGCCGTTCTCCATCGACCAGAACGTCTGGGGCCGCGCGGTCGAGACCGGGTTCCTCGAGGACCTCTGGAACGCGCCCACCAAGGACGTCTACGACTACACCATCGATCCGACCGTCAACTTCGAGGCGCCCGACGAGCTCATCGTCACCTTCGAACGCGGCATTCCGGTCGCCATCGACGGCCGCCAGGTCAGCGTGCTCGAGGCGATCACCGAACTGAACAGCCGCGCGGGCCGGCAGGGTGTGGGCCGGCTCGATATGGTCGAGGATCGGCTCGTCGGTATCAAGAGCCGTGAGATCTACGAGGCCCCTGGCGCCCTCGCGCTGATCACCGCGCACCGCGCGCTCGAGAACGTGACCCTGGAGCGGGAGCTCGGCCGCTACAAGCGGCAGGTCGAGCAGCGCTGGGGCGAGCTGGCCTACGACGGCCTGTGGTTCTCGCCGCTGAAGCGGGCGCTGGACGCCTTCGTCGCGGAGACCCAGCAGCATGTGTCCGGTGATATCCGGATGGTGCTGCACGCCGGGAACGTCGTGGTCAACGGCCGGCGCAGTGACCAGTCGCTCTACGATTTCAACCTGGCCACCTACGACGAGGGCGACAGCTTCGACCAGTCGCTGGCCAAGGGTTTCGTGCAGATCCACGGCCTGTCCTCCAAGGTCGCGGCCAAGCGGGATCTGAACCAGAAGTAACGCACAGCGCAGCCGGTACGGCCGACCGAGACGTGGGAGAAGTAGTGGGCACCAACGAGGGCGCGTTATGGGGTGGGCGGTTCGCCTCCGGTCCCGCCGAGGCGATGGCGGCGCTGAGTAAATCGACCCAGTTCGACTGGGCGCTGGCGCCCTACGATATCCGCGCCTCCAAGGCGCACGCCCGAGTGCTGAACAAGGCCGGGCTGCTGTCGGAGGCCGATCTGAGCGGCATGCTCGCCGGCCTGGACCGGCTGGCCGCCGATGTCGCATCCGGCGCCTTCGCGCCCGCGGAATCGGATGAGGACGTGCACGGCGCGCTCGAGCGCGGACTCATCGACCGGGTCGGCCCGGAGCTCGGCGGGCGGTTGCGCGCCGGACGTTCCCGCAACGACCAGGTCGCCACGCTGTTCCGGATGTGGCTGCGGGACGCGGTGCGGCGTATCGCGGCCGGACTGGTGACAGTGGTGGACGCCCTCGCCGACCAGGCCGCGGCGCATCCGGACGCGGTGATGCCGGGCAAAACCCATCTGCAGGCGGCGCAGCCGGTATTGCTGGCCCACCATCTGCTCGCCCACGCGCATCCGCTGCTGCGCGATATCGACCGGCTGCGTGATTTCGACAAGCGGGCCGCGGTCTCGCCGTACGGGTCCGGTGCGCTCGCCGGGTCCTCGCTCGGCCTCGATCCGGAGGCCATCGCGGCCGAACTCGATTTCACCGCCGCGGCCGCCAATTCCATCGATGCCACCTCGGCCCGGGATTTCGCGGCCGAGGCCGCCTTCGTCCTCGCGATGATCGGGGTCGACCTCAGCCGGATGGCCGAGGAGATCATTCTGTGGAGTACGCCGGAATTCGGCTACATCACCCTCGCCGACGCCTGGTCGACCGGTTCGTCGATCATGCCGCAGAAAAAGAACCCGGACGTCTCGGAACTCACTCGCGGAAAAGCGGGCCGGTTGATCGGCAACCTCACCGGGCTCCTGGCCACCCTGAAGGCTCAGCCGCTGGCCTACAACCGGGATCTGCAGGAGGACAAGGAACCGCTGTTCGACTCAGTGGCCCAGCTGGAACTGCTGCTGCCGGCCATCGCCGGCCTGGTCTCCACGCTCACCTTCCACACCGGCCGGATGGCCGAGCTGGCGCCCGCCGGTTTCACCCTGGCGACCGATATCGCCGAGTGGATGGTGCGGCACGGGGTGCCGTTCCGGGTCGCGCACGAAGCGGCCGGCGCGTGTGTCCGGACCGCCGAGGCGCGAGGGGTCGGCCTGGACGAGCTGACCGATGAAGAGTTCGCGGCGATCGATCCGGCGCTCACCCCGCAGGTACGCGAGGTACTGACGGTGGCCGGCTCCGTCGCGTCGCGTAATGCCCGCGGTGGCACGGCGGGGGAGCGGGTCGCCGAACAGCTCGGCGAGATCCGCGCGGCCGCCGAGCAGATCCGGAGCTGGCTGGACTGATCCGGCGTCCGGGGGCCCGGCCCCGGCACACCGGCCGGTGCGGAAACGACTGTCCCGGTACGCGCCTGCCGGCGACGCGGCCGCCGTTGTCGGTCTCGTGACCGCTCCGCGATGCGTCGGGCGAAGCCATCCTCGCGGCTCGCGGCTCGCGGCTCGCGGCTCGCGGCTCGCGGCTCGCGGCTCGCGGCTCGCGGCTCGCGGCTCGCGGCTCGCGGCTCGCGGCTCGCGGCGAAAGATGTAATTACTTGGATATGCGCATCTGACTATGGGATTCCGAACCGGGCACGACCACCTGGAACTCCCGGCCGAAATGCTGGGCGATGAGCGAGCGCCACATCGGGTGCGGCTATCCGGCCGGCCGCATACCCGACAACCTCCCGGCCACCGATGAGACGGCGTGAAGGGGACCGAGTAACGGCCGGTCACTGTCGGCCGATGAAGCCGGCATGGAATTCATACTGGTCGCACTCGCGGTGGCTTATCTGGTGGTTTCCGATTTTCTCGGCAGTATCGCGCAGGCGCTGGGCTCGGCCGGGATGTAGAAACCGTGATGTCGTCGACATCCGGTGCCGTACCGGCTGCAGGCTCAGGCCGGAGCCGGCGGCCCGGCGGCGGCGATCTCCAGTACTCCGGCGAGCCACGGACTGAACCCGTCCGGGTCCTCCCGTAGCCGGGTGCGCAACTCGTCCGGGTGCACCCAGCGGTAGTCGGCGACCTCGGCCGGGTCCGGCTCCGGTTGCGCATCGTCGAGCACGCCCACCAGCACGTGATC
This sequence comes from Nocardia sp. NPDC002869, assembly GCF_046764065.1. Taxonomy (NCBI): domain Bacteria; kingdom Bacillati; phylum Actinomycetota; class Actinomycetes; order Mycobacteriales; family Nocardiaceae; genus Nocardia; species Nocardia sp. NPDC002869. Next base: position 14,059 of record NZ_JBKOOL010000028.1, on the reverse strand, counting down.
CCATTCGTCCTCGACGAACCCGGTGCGCGGGTCACCCGCGCGGTAGCTGTAGATACCGACCTCGGTCAGCGGTACGCGCAGCCCCATCTCTTCGACCAGCCGGATTCCGGCGGCCTCGGCGACGGGGACGCCGGGGGCGGGATGGCCGCAGCACGTATTCGACCAGCGCGCGGGAAACCGCGTCTTACCGGGCGCGCGCTGCTGCAGCAGCGTCCGGCCCGCGGTGTCGAAGATCAGCACCGAGAACGCCCGGTGCGGGCGGCCGGGAGCCCGGTGGGCTTCGGCCACCGGGCACGAGCCGACCGTCTTGCCGGCGGAGTCCACCAGCTCGACGGGCAGTGTTTCCCGGTTGGTGGGGGCGGCCGGGCGGGCCGGCGGGAGGGTCGGGTCGGTCACGATCCTCACCCTATCGGCGCGGGCCGCGGGGTCCCGGCGAGGTGCCGGGTACATGATGTAGATGTCACAACGGACCTCACAGGTACGGGGTGCGATATGGCAGGCTTTGTGCATACCGCAGGGATTGTGAGGTATGCCACGCCACGGGTACGGCTGGGAGCGGAACGTGAAGTTGAGTGTGCGAGGTCTGGCGGGGACGGCGCGGCGGGTGATGTCGACCGCGCAGAACGGGCTCGAGGTGATCCGCTTCGGCGGACTGGGCAGGGATACCGAGTCCTCGCCGTTCGAGATCGCCGAGCGACGGCCCATGTACCGCCTGCGGCACTACTTCCCCGCGGCCCCCACCGCCGGTCCGGTGGTGCTCTTCGTACCGCCGCTCATGGTCAACGCCGATATCTGGGACGTGAACGGCGACGACGGCGCGGTCGGGATCCTGCACCGCAGCGGTATCGACTGCTGGGTCATCGATTTCGGTTCCCCGTCGGTGGAGGAGGGCGGCTGGAAACGCGATCTCGCCGATCATGTGCTCGCGGTGAACACCGCGATCGATACGGTCTGCGCCGCCACCGGCCGCGACGTGCATCTGATGGGGTACTCGCAGGGCGGGATGTTCGCCTACCAGACCGCGGCGTTCCGGGCGAGCAAGGGGATCGCGAGCATCGTGACCTTCGGCAGCCCCGTCGATATCGTGGCCGGGATGCCGCTGGGCCTGCCGCATGCCGCGGTATCGGATCTGGTGGACTTCGCCGCCGACCATGTCGTGCCCCGGCTGCCGATCACCGATCGGATGGTGCGGATCGGATTCCAGCTCCTCGACCCGGTGAAGACCGCCAAGGCGCGGATCGATTTCCTGCGCCAGCTGCACGATCGCGAAGCACTGCTGCCGAAGGAACGGCAGCGGCGCTTCCTGACCAACGAGGGCTGGATCGGCTACGCCGGGCCCGCCGCGGCCGATCTGCTCAAACAGTTCGTGGTGCACAACCGCATGATGCTGGGCGGTTTCGTCATCCGCGACCAGCCGATCTCCCTGGCCGATCTGAAATGCCCGATCCTGGCCTTCCTCGGCGAGGTGGACGAGATCGGCCAGCCCGCGGCGGTGCGTGGGATCGTGCGGGCCGCGCCGCGGGCCGAGGTCTACGAGTCGGCACTGGTCTCGGGCCATTTCGGTCTCGTCGCCGGCTCGGCCGCCACCAAGTTCACCTGGCCCCAGGTGCGCGATTGGGTGGGCTGGGTCGAGGGTGGTGATCCGCTGCCGGACGAGATCGTGCCGATGACCGACCACGTCGCCGAGGGTGCCCCGCGCACCGCCCTGCTGCGCGCGGTGCACACCGCGGCGGTGCTGGCCGAGGCCGGCGCCGAGGTGGGTCGCACTCTCGAACATCTGGCCGCCAATACGCTGCGCGGATCGGTGGGTGTGGTCGAGGGCGCCGCGCGCACGCTGCCCAGGCTCACCCGTCTCGGCACGATCGAATCGACGACCCGGATCTCCATCGGCCGACTGATGGCCGAACAGGCCCGCCGGTCGCCGCGCGGCGAATGCTTCCTCTTCGACGACCGGGTGCACACCAATGCCGCTGTCGATATCCGGATCGACAATGTGGTGCGCGGTCTGATCTCGGTCGGGGTCCGGCCCGCGACCCGGGTCGGGGTGGTGATGGAGACCCGGCCCAGCGCGCTGGTGACCTTGGCGGCGTTGTCGCGTATCGGTGCCGTCGCGGTGCTCATGGCACCCGAGAGCGATCTGAACACCGCCCTCGCGCAGACCGGGACCGCGGTGCTGGTCTCGGACCCGGAGAACATGCACCATGCCGTCGCCACCGGTGCCCGGGTGTTCGTCCTCGGCGGTGGCGATGCCCGCGGCCTGGCGGTGCCCGCCGGGACCGATGTCGTGGATCTCGAGCAGATCGATCCCGAGCAGGTGCGGGTGCCGGGGTGGTACCGGCCGAACCCGGGACGCGCACGGGAGCTGGCCTTCATCCTGGTCGCCGGCGTCGGTGACCGGTTGGACATCAAATACATCACCAATCACCGGTGGGCGCTGTCGGCGTTCGGTACCGCTTCCGCGGCCGATCTGGACAACAAGGACACGGTGTACTGCCTGGCGCCGCTGCACCATTCGTCCGGGCTACTGGTGAGTCTGGGCGGAGCCATCGCCGGTGGGAGCCGGATCGCGCTGGCCCGGTCCCTGGATCCGGGTCGTTTCGCCGAGGAAGTGCACCGCTACGGGGTCACGGTCGTGACGTACACGTGGACGATGCTGCGCGATATTCTCGACGCCGAGGTTTTCCCGGAGGGGCACGCGCATCCCATCCGGTTGTTCATCGGCTCCGGGATGCCCGCCGGTCTGTGGCGTCGCACCGTCGAACAGTTCGCTCCCGCCCGGGTGCTCGAGTTCTATGCCTCCATCGAGGGCGATGTGGTGCTGGCGAATGTGCCGGGGGTGAAATTCGGCTGCAAGGGCCGGCCGGTGCCGGGGACCGCACGGGTGGAACTGGTGGCCTACGATCCGGTCTCCGGCCAGGTCCAGGTCGACGACCACGGGTACGCGCGGCGGTGCGCCGACAACGAGGTCGGGCTGCTGATCGGCTCGGCCGGGGCGGGCGTGGACCTGTCGCTGGGCGGTTTACGCGGTGTCTTCGACCCCGAGGACTCCTGGCTGCCCACCGAGAATCTGTTCCGGCGCGACAGCGACGGCGACTACTGGCTGGTCGACCGTATCGACACCGTCATCCGGACCCGCCGCGGCCCGGTGTTCACCCAGCCGATCGTGGATGTGCTCAACGATGTCGCCGCCGTCGATATGGAAGTGGCCTTCGCACTGCCCGCGCATGACCGGGTGCTCGCCGTCGCGGCGGTGAGCGTACGACCCGGGTTCCGGCTCGAGCCCGGCGATATCACCGATGCCCTGCGCTCGCTGGCGCCCGACCAGCGCCCGGACGTCGTCTATGTCGTCGACGATATTCCGCGCAGTCCGTCGTTCCGGCCGTCGGCGCATGCGGTCAAGGCGGCGGGCGGTCCCCGGCCGGGCCCGCTCACCTGGTGGTACGAGCCGGAATCGGAGAGCTACGAGGTACTCACCGAGAGCGGCCCCGGCAGGTTGTGACCGCGGTCGGCCGCGGCCGGTTCAGCACCGGTACGCGGTGACCGCGTCGAGTACCCGGTGGATCTGGTCCCGGGTGAGCATGGGCCACAGCGGTAACCGGACGATGCTCGCCGCGAACCGGGCGCTGCGGGTGCACGGAGCGGGCGTCCGGCCGTATTTGAGCCCGGCCGCGCTGGAGTCGAGCGGTACATAGTGGAACGGCGCCACGATCCCGCGGTCGGCGAGATGCCGGATGAGGCCGTCGCGGGCCTCTTCGGTCGGCATGCGCAGATAGAACAGGTGCGCGGTGTGGCGCCGGTCCGGTGGCACCGACATCGGCGCCACCCCGTACTCCGCCGCCCAGGAGCCCAGCCCGGCCGCGTAGGCGTGCCACACCCGGTGCCGGGCGCGCTGAATGGTGTGGAATTCGGCGAGCTGGGCGTCGAGCACGGCGGCGTTGAGCTCACTGGGCAGATAGCTGGACCCGAGGTCCTGCCAGGAGTATTTGTCCACCTGACCGCGCAGGAACCGGGCGCGGTCGGTGCCCTTCTCCCGGATGATCTCGGCGCGGCCCATCAGGATGTCGTCGGAGAGCAGCAGTGCCCCGCCCTCGCCGCAGTGCACGTTCTTGGTGTCGTGGAAACTCTGGGTTCCCAGCGTGCCGAGGGTGCCGAGCGCGCGTCCCCGCCAGGTTCCGCCCAGCCCGTGGGCATTGTCCTCGATGAGCGCGAGGCCGTGCCGGTCGGCCAGGTATTGCAGAGCGGCCATATCGGCGGCCACTCCGCCGTAGTGCATGACCACGATCGCCTTGGTGTGGTCGGTGATCGCCGCCGCGGCGGCCTGCGGGTCGATATTGCCGGTGGTGCTGTCGATATCGACGAAAACGCAGGTCGCGCCGTGGACCGCGAAGGCCGCGGCGGTGGAGGTGAAGGCGAAACTCGGCACGATCACCTCGTCGCCGGGCCCCAGCTCGAGCAGGAGCGCGGCCAGTTCCAGCGCGTGGGTGCACGAGGTTGTCAGCAGAACGTGGCGGGCGCCAGTGATCTCGGCGAGTTTCGCGGTGGCCGCGGCGGTGAACGGGCCGTCACCGTGACAGTGGTCGGAATCGAGTACGGCGGTCACATTCGACAGTTCCGCGGCCGACCGATAGGGCCGGCTGAAGATGATCCGCCCGCTCACCCCGCCGCCGCCTCCGCGGGCCGGTGCCCGGCCGCGGCCGTCATCTCCTCCGGTGGCCGGGGCGTCGGTGATTCCACCGTGAGATACAGCGGTTTGCCGACCAGGATGTGCAGGACCACCCCGAGGTATTCGGCGATGAGGCCGAGTGAGAACAGCACCGCCCCCGAGCACAGCAGCAGCACCACGATGATGGAGGCCCAGCCCTCCGGGTCGGCGCCGTCGCCGGTCAGCGCCGTGTAGATGATCACGCCGGCCAGCACCGCCCCGGCCAGCGCCAGTGTCACACCGAGCAGGCTCACCAGGCGCAGTCCGCGGGTTCCGGTGCACAGCACCATCTTCCAGAACAGCGAGAACAGTCGCCGGTAGTTGTAACCGGATTCGGCCCGGCCCTCGGTGCGCAACAGCACGGGGACCGTCGCCGTCCGGCCCACGACCCAGGTCAATGCGACATCGAGATAGGCGCCGTTGGCCGCGACCTCGGCCAGCCGGCGCCCGATATCGCCGCGGATCAGCCGGAAACTCTCGAACCGGGTGGAGGCCGGGAAGGCGAAGAGGGTGGCCAGCACCAGTTTCGCGCCGCGCGAGGTGAGGTTGCGCAGTGGTCCGTGCGGCCGGGTGTTGGTGGGCCGGGAGTAGACCAGGTCGGCGCGTTCGCGATACGCGGCATCCAGGAAGGCGGCGAGACAGGCCGGGTCGTGCTGCCCGTCCTCGTCCATGGTGACGACCCAGCGACCCCGGGCGGCGGCCAGCCCGGCGATGGTGGCCGCGTCCTGTCCGTAGTTGCGGCTCAACCAGATCACTCGGACCTGCGGGTATTCGCGGGCAAGCCGCTGCAGCACGAGATCGGAGCGATCGGGGCCGTGATCGTGGACCAGCACGATCTCCGCGACGCGGAAGCCGATCCCGCCGGGTGTCGCGGTGGGTACGCCCAGCGCGTCCAGCTCCCGCACGAGCGCGGCGACGGTCTGTTCGCCGCGGTACACCGGGACCACAACCGAAATACCGCATACTTCGGGCGAATCGGATTCGAAGCCCGGGTACGGGGAGTCGGTTACGGGGCGTAGGGCCGCGGCGGCGAGATCAGTGATGGAGCGGGCCGCCGGCGGCCGATCGGCGGCCCGGGCGGACACGAAGCTGGGAGAAAACGGCATTGGCGAGATCGACTTTCGACGGTGGATAACGCGTGCCGGGTCTCGATGACGCTGGTGAGCCCGAGAGATGCGAACTCTAGCAGGTGCGGTGCGGACGGTGGGGCCGGATTCGCAAGCGCGTCGTTCCGGCCGCGGAACCCGGTGTGGGCGGTAGGGTCTGGGACCCGTGGCGGATGGTCGAGCCGAGAGTCGGCGGGATGTGTTCCGGTGGGGTCTGGTGTGCGCGGCGGGGGTGGTCGCCGCCTATCTCGCTGTCCTCCTGGCGAATTCCCGGCATTTCTACACCGACGACACCGAGTCCCAGTACGCGCCGCTGTGGGTGATGACCGGCCGTGCCCTGCGAGAGGGCAGGTTTCCGGTGCTGGTGCCGGAGAACTGGCTGGCCGGCAATTACGCGATCGAGGAAACCGGTCTGCTCAACCCGCCGCAGCTGCTGATCGACCTGCTCGCGGTCTCGGTGGACGATCTCGCGCTGTACGCCACGCTGGTCAAACTGCTGTTCGCGGTCGTGCTGGGGCTCGGCGTCTACCGAGTGTGCCTGGCCTACGGCGGCCGCCCGGCCTGGTCGGCGGTGGCCGGAGTGGCCTTCCCCTGTAGCGGTTTCCTGCTGTTCTTCGACGCCGCCAGCTGGATGACCGCGTTCACCGGAACCGCCTGGCTGGCGCACGCCTGGGCGTCGGGTGTCCGCTACGCCCGCGGTCGCGGGGGACCTGTCCCGGTTTTCGTCTTCCTCTACCTGGCGATCTCGGTGCAGTACGTGTTTCCCGCGGTGGAAGCGGCCGTGCTGTTCGCCACCGTGCTCATCGGTGAATTCGTGTATCGGCGGCAGTGGGCGCCGGTGGTCCGGCTCGCCCTGGTGGCCGGATGCGCGGCGGCGGCCGGGCTGGCGACCTATCTACCGAGTCTGCTCACCGCGGATGTCACCTGGCGCGGTGCCTCGGAGATCCGCAACGACCAGTTCCTGGCCGTGCCGTGGTCGGAATCGCTGAACGCCAGCCTGCCCAGTACGTTGCCCGCCTTCACCTCTTGGTGGGGATACGTGCAGCCACTGCCCATGGTCTATATCGCCTGGTTCCTGATCCCGGCGCTGGCTTTCGTCGACTGGAAACGGGCTGCGGGCGCGGCGCGGGAGCTGAGCGGGCCGGCCGTGTTCGCTGTTCTGACCCTGCTGTGGACCGCCGGGCCCGGGACCATGGGCCCGCTGCGCTGGCCGGCCCGGGTACTGCCGATGGTCGCGCTGGCGCTGCTGGTGCTGGTGTGCGTCCTGCTCGGCCGGTTCGGCACGGTCGCCGGAACCCGCCGCCGCGGTATCGCCGCCGCGGTACTGGTCGTCCTGCTGCTGGCGCGTTCCGCCGCAGCCGCGCCGGAGCAGGCGCTGGGCCACCTGCTGGCCGCGGCCGGGGTGGGCGCGCTGGGGGCGGCCGTGGTGTGGCTGGGCCGGACCCGCGGACGGACCGCGGCCTGCCTGCTCACGCTGGCCGCGGTGGCGCCGATCGCCTATCTCCAGGTGTACGCGGCCCAGCCCACGCCCATGAGCTGGAATCTGCCCACGAAACGGTCGGAGATGAAAGCGGCCTTCCTCGATTTCCCGGGTACCACCCTCCAATTGGGCGACCGGGCGCTGATCGCCCCCGGCGAACGCACCCTCCACGGCGCCTACGGTTCGCTGGCCTTCGGTAACTACGCGAAGAATCTGGAGGCCGACTATGTGGGCGGCTACACCCCCAACGGTCATTTCTACTTCGGCCATCTGCTGTGTATGCGCTGGGACGTCAGCGTCTGCCCCGACGCCTACCGGCGGGCCTTCGCGCCGGAACCCGAGACCGGGCGGCCCCTGGTGGATCTGATGCTCATCGACCGCGTGGTCCTGCAGCGCGCGCTGTTCCCCGGGGCGCGCGAACAGCCCGCGCCCGCGGGCTGGAAATGGGTGGACTATCCGGGGCACGAGCAGTACATCGCGGTCCTCGAACGCGAAGGCGGTCCGGTGTCGGGACGCACCGGCCGGGTAGCCCACACCGAAGGTGTCGCCGTCGGTGCCACCGCCGAATCCGCCACCACCAGCCGGGTCCGGGTCGATTCGCCCGCCGGCGGCCGGATCGTTTTCGCCCGGCTGGGCTGGCCGGGGTACCGCGCGCACCTCGATGGCCGGCAGCTCCCGATCGATGTGGTCGCGAACAGTTTCGTCGCCGTGGACATCCCGCCCGGCACCCGCGGGGCCGAACTGGAACTGACCTGGCGGCCGCCCGGCTGGAAGATCGGCGCCGTGCTCGCGGCAGCCGGACTGGCCGGTCTCGCGGTGTTGGAGACCGGCCACCGGCGTGGCCGCCGACGTCATACCCGCCCGCCCGCTGCATCCGCCGGACCGGCTGTACTTCCTGTCGGCCCGGCCGCACCGCCCGCCGACCCGGTGGTTTCTCCTGACGACCTGACGGCTCCGCCCGCCGACCCGGTCGCTCCACCGCCCGCCGACCCGGTGGCCGGCGGGCCGGGTCCCGTCGCCGCGCGCCCGTGACCGATTCCGCCGGACACCCGGCGACCTCGCGCGACAGCCCGCTCGCGGAACCCGCCGACCCGGGCCCGCTGCTTCGGCTCGTACGTCGGCAGGAACTCGCCTTCGCGGTCGTCGGCGCCGTGAACACGGCGATGGGGATCGGCCTCACCGTCGGGTGGCTGTGGCTGCTCGGGACCGCCGTACCGCCGTCGGTGGCGGTCGCCGCCGCATACGCCACCGGTGTCGGGATCGCCTTCGTCCTGCACCGCAAGCTCGTGTTCCGCGTCCGCGGCCGGGTGTTGCGGGATTTCGCCGCGTTCGTGGCCGTCAACAGCGGTGGCCTGGTTGCCAACGCCCTGCTGCTCGAACTCGCTGTCACAGTGCTCGGTTTTCCCCGAGCGCCGGCCGCGGTCGTGGTGATGGGCACGGTCGCGGTCGGCAGCTATCTCGGCCACCGCTCTATCTCGTTCCGCCGACCGGTAGGTTGAACCCCATGTCGGAGGAAACCATTCTGGACCCCACCCTGCTGAGTCTGCTGGCGTGCCCGCAGGACAAAGGTCAGCTGCATCTGGTGCGCGCCGCCGACGGCGCGGATCTGCTGTACAACCCGCGGCTGCGCCTGGCCTATCCGATCGACAGCGGTATCCCGGTGCTGCTCGCCGACGAGGCGCGTCCGGTCGACGACGCCGGGCACGCCGATTTCGCCCGCCAGTACGGGGAGTGACTGCCCGGGTCAGGGCTCACCGGCGGCGGCCGAGTCCTGACCCAGATCCCCGGTGAGATAACGCTGCACCGTGGGCCCGACGGCCGCGACGAGCTGCGGCAGCGGCAGCCCGCTCACCGGCTGGAGTGCCAGGATCTTGCGGGAGATCACCAGGCCCGCCATCTGTGAGGCGGCCAACGCCACCCGGAGCCGGCCGTCGTCGGTATCGGTCGCGATCCGCTGCCGCACCCGCTCCAGGACCACCGACAGGAGAAAATCGCGGGCCAGCGAGGTATCTCCGCTCGCCACCAGACTGCGGACCAGCGCCACCGCGCCGGCGCCCGCCGGGGAATCCCACAGGCCCACCACCGCGGCGACGAGGGTTTCGCCGAGCCGGTCCAGTGGTACCGCGTCCACCTGCCGCAGCACGATCTCCGGGTCCACCGGGAGTTCCACCACCGCGGCGAACAGCTGCTGCTTGGTCCCGAAATAGTGGTGTACCAGCGCCGGATCCACCTCGGCGTCCGCCGCGACCGCCCGGATGGAGGTTTTGTCGAATCCGGATTTCGCGAACCGCTCCCGGGCGGCGGCGAGGATCGCGTCCCGGGTCCCGGACCGGCCGGGGCGGCGGCCCGGCCGGGTCGGACGCGGGCCGGCGGGTTCCGCCGCGCTCATGCGGTACGGCGGCGTAGCGTCGCCGCGCCCAGGCACAGCGCGACCGTCGCGAACGCCGCGACGATCGCCAGGTCCCGCCACATCAACCCGGTCGGGTCGGTGTGCACCGAGACTTCGTGCAGTGCGTCGACCGCATAACTGAGCGGCATGACATTGCTGATCACCTCCAGCCAGTCCGGCAGCTGGGCGCGGGGTACCAGCAGGCCGCACAGGAAGATCTGGGGCGCCGCCACCAGCGGCATGAACTGCACCGCCTGGAATTCCGTCCGGGCGAACGCACTGCACAGCAGCCCCAGCGCGACCCCCAGCACGGCATCCACCATCGCGATCAGCACGACCCATCCGGGATTCCCGGCGGCGTCCAGACCCAGCAGGCCGAACGACACCAGGCAGGCCACCGCCGCCTGCGCGGCGGCCGCGAGGGAGAACGCCGTGCCGTATCCGCCGAGCAGGTCGAGTTTGCTCAGCGGTGTGGTGAGCAGTCGTTCCAGCGTTCCGGAGGTGCGTTCGCGCTGCATGGCGATCGCGGTGATCAGGAACATCACGATGAACGGCAGAATGCCGAGCATGCTGATCCCGATGCGGTCGAACGGGGTCGCGGACTGCGTGGGCAGGGTGGGGACATCCCGGTAGATGAAATAGAGCAGGGCCATCAGTAGGGCCGGTACCACCAGGATCATCGCCACCGTCCGGTGATCGTTGCGCAGCTGTCGCAGAATCCGGGTGGTCGTGGCCAGATACGCCCGCCCCGGGCGGGGTCCACTCGAGTAGGGCCCACCGGACCCGGCCCGGCCGGCGTCCGGGACCGCGGTCGATGCCGCTCGCTGCCCGCTCATACCGGAGCTCCCATCGTGATGAGGGCGAGAAACGCTTGTTCCAGGTTCTGTTCACCGGTGTGTTCCCGCAGTTCGTCGGGACTCAGCTGAGCCAGCAGATCGCCTTCGCGCAGGAGCAGCAACCGGTCGCAGTGCTCGGCTTCGTCCATCACATGGCTCGACACCAGCAGGGTTGTCCCGCCCGCCGCCAGTTCGTGGAACTGTTTCCACAGCTCCACCCGCAGCACCGGGTCCAATCCGACCGTGGGTTCGTCGAGAACGAGCAGCTCCGGCCCGGCCACCAGCGCACAGGCGAGCGAGGCCCGGGTCTGTTGTCCGCCGGAGAGTTCGTCGCCGCGCTGCGACTGATGGTCGAGCAGCCCGACCGCGCCGAGGGCGGAGTCGACAGCGTCTCGACCGGCTCCGGAGAGCGCCGCGAAGTAGGCGACATTGTCGCGCACGCTGATATCGGCGTAGATGCTCGGCGCCTGGGTGACGTATCCGATCCGTCGCCGCAGCGCCGCGCTGCCCGCGGGCAGCCCGAGCGCGGTGATCTCCCCGGCCGCCACCAGCTGGGTTCCCACGATGCTGCGCATCAGCGTGGTCTTCCCGCAGCCCGACGGACCTAGTAGCCCGGTGATCGAACCGCGCGGAATCGTCAGCGAAATATCGTGCAGTACTTCGCGTTTGCCGCGGCGGACAGTGAGGTTGCGCACCTCCACCGCGGCGGTCGCGCCCGTATCGGGCATGGTCGGCCCCTATTCATCGAGTGTTGAATTCATTCTCTGATGAATTATTCGCCGACCGGAGCCGCCCCGCAAGACCCCGGCGTGATCGAGCTGTCGACCCGCTTGTCTGTGCCCTGGATCTCGACCGCCGACGCCCCCGCGGCACCTGGCCGGCGCAGGCTGCGACAATCCACGCCGTGAGTGCTGAGGAACTGGCAGTTGATCCGCTGACCGCCGCCCAGCGTCTGCTCGGCGCGATTCTGTGGTCGGGCCCGGTCGGCGCCCGCATCGTCGAGGTCGAGGCATACGGCGGTGATCCGGCCGGCCCCTGGCACGACCCGGCCGCCCATTCCGGCCGCGGCCGGACCCCGCGCAACGCGGTGATGTTCGGTCCGCCCGGCCACCTCTACTGCTACCTGAGCTACGGCATGCACACCTGCGTCAACATCATCAGCGGACCGGACGGTGTGGCCAGCGGCGTGCTGCTGCGGGCCGCCGAGATCGTCGCCGGTCACGAGACGGTGCGCGGCCGCCGACCCGGCGCCCGCACCGAAGCGGACCTGGCCAAGGGGCCGGGCAACCTGGGGAGCGCGCTCGGTATCGGCCTGGCCGACTACGGCACCGATGTCTTCGATCCCGAATCTCCGATCCGGCTGGAACTGGGCCGCCCGATCGACCCGGTGCGGATCTCGTCCGGACCGCGTGTCGGCGTGAGCAGCGAAGCCGACCGTCCCTGGCGAGTCTGGCTGCCCGATTCACCGGCCGTCTCCACCTACCGCCGTAGCCCGCGCGCCCCGCGCATCGATGAATCCGCCTGATCGGCAGTCCGCCGCCCGACCGCGGCCTGCCCCAGGCCGGTCGCGCCGCAGGTATCACCCGCGGGCGACCGGTCCCGCCGCCCAGTCCCGGCGCACTTCGTAACCTCGGCCGCGAGCGTCGCTCCCGCACGTGCCGGGCAGGCGGAACACCCCGAAATTCCCGGCGTCGCCCGAGCGCAGGCGCTGTCGCGGTGCCGTCTCGTACAGTGGTCCCGCCGCTCGCCGGGCTCCTCTCCGCCGCGCCGGCGCACCGCGGTGGCGATGGCCGCACCGGGCGTTATGTGGTTGCGGACGTAGGCGAAGATGGAGCCGTGAGCAGCGACATCATCGACGAACTGACCTGGCGCGGGTTGATCGCGCAGTCCACCGACCTCGACGCGCTCCGGGAGGCGCTGGGCTCGGGTCCGCGCAGTCTCTATGCCGGTTTCGATCCCACCGCGGCCAGCCTGCATGCCGGCCATCTGGTGCCGCTGCTGGCGCTGAAACGGTTCCAGCGGGCCGGCCACCGGCCGATCGTGCTGGCCGGTGGGGCCACCGGACTGATCGGCGACCCGCGCGACGTCGGTGAGCGCACGATGAACTCCGCCGATACCGTCGCCGCCTGGGCGGATCGGATCCGTTCGCAACTCGAGCGATTCGTCGACCTGGACGATTCACCGACCGGCGCGCTGATCGTGAACAACATGGACTGGACGGGCTCGCTGAGCGCGATCGACTTCCTGCGCGATATCGGCAAGCACTTCTCGGTCAACGTGATGCTCGCCCGTGACACCGTCAAACGGCGCCTCGACGGGGAGGGCATCTCCTACACCGAGTTCAGCTACATGCTGTTGCAGGCCAACGACTACCTGCAGTTACGCCGTACGCACGACTGTGTCCTGCAGGTCGGCGGCTCCGATCAGTGGGGCAACATCATCGCCGGCGTGGAGCTGAACCGGCGGGTGGACGGTGCCGCCGTCCACGCGCTGACGGTGCCGTTGGTGACCTCCGCCGACGGCAAGAAGTTCGGCAAGTCCACCGGCGGCGGCAGCCTCTGGCTCGACCCGGAGCTGACCAGCCCCTACGCCTGGTACCAGTACTTCGTGAACACCGCCGATGCCGATGTCGTGCGGTACCTGCGCTGGTTCACCTTCCTGGACCGCGCCGAACTGGCCGAATTGGAGGAGGCCACCGTCGAACGGCCGCATGCCCGCGAGGCGCAGCGCCGGCTGGCGGCGGAGATGACCATGCTGGTGCACGGAGCAGAGAACACCCGCTCGGTACAGCTGGCGAGTCAGGCGCTCTTCGGGCGCGGCGAGCTCCGGGATCTGGACGAGCCGACCCTCACTGCGGCGCTGCGCGAAGCAGCGGTCGACGGGAAGGTCGCCGAGGTTGTGCCCGGGGGCGACACGATCGTCGATCTACTGGTGGCGTCCGGCCTGTGTGAAAGCCGTGGCGCGGCGCGTCGAGCGGTCAACGAGGGTGGCGCGTCGGTCAACAACGAGCGCGTGAAGGACCTCGATTGGTCTCCGGAAAGCGGCGATTACCTGCACGGACAATGGCTCGTATTGCGCCGCGGCAAGCGGAATTTCGCGGGTGTCCGGCGGGCCTCCGGAAACTGATCTTGGTGGGCTGGGTCACACTTCGCCGGTCCGGCCCGCCTGATCGCCTCTCGGCAAGCCCCTGAACTGCGCAAACGCCCTACCGAAGTGGCGATTTGACGTAGCGTTCCCCGCCGCGTAACTTATTCAACGTCAGAGCGACACGGACACCGACCAGGGGCCCGGAGCGAGGCGGAAACGCCGAGCCGGAGGGACCAGGGGCAACGAGGTAGTACGAGGAGCGCCTGACAGGCCGGCCGAAGAGCGGAGTTTGACTCTGAACCACTGGACGGTTAAGCTAGAAAACCTGCCCCATTGAAGCCCTGGTTGAGTCCAGTCGCTGAGATGTGTGCGTGTGTTCTTTGAGAACTCAATAGTGTGTTGATGAATGTCAGTGCCAAATATTTGATTTGGTTTCGGTTCTTCATACCCCCGTGTGGA
>NZ_JBKOOL010000027.1:0-44659 GCF_046764065.1 Nocardia sp. NPDC002869 | reverse complement strand
GTCACGGGCGCCGCGGGCGACCGGCCGATCACCGGTCTCGTGGCGGGTGGTCGCGCCGTCGACCTCGGCGGCGCGACCACCCTGCCCGAACTCGCCGCGGTATTGCGGGACGCGAATGTCGTGGTGGCACCCAATACCGGGCCGGCGCATCTGGCCGCGGCCGTCGGCACGCCGGTCGTCTCCCTGTTCGCGCCGGTGGTCCCCGCCGCCCGGTGGGCGCCCTACGGGGTGCCGGTGGCGATATTGGGCGACCAGGACGCATCGTGCCGGGACAGCAGAGCCCGCGAATGCCCGATCGCCGGACATCCGTGCCTCGAGTCGATTTCCCCGGACGACGTGGTCCTGGCGGCGAAAGAACTCAGCGCAGGCGGGTGCGCCGGTCTGCAGACAGGAGGTGTGTCGTGATGGAGGAGCATTTCGCGGCGCTGTGCAAGGCGCTGCAGCGCACCAGTTCGCACGCGCCGGAGATCCACGGGTGGGGGCGCGAACTGGCCACGGTGTTCCGCAACGGCGGCCGGTTGCTCGCCTGCGGTAACGGTGGCAGCGCGGCCGAGGCCCAACATCTGACCGGGGAACTGGTCGGCCGTTTCCGCAACGAGCGACGGCCGCTGTCGGCGATAGCGCTGCACGCCGACACCTCCGCGGGGACCGCCATCGTGAACGACTACGGAGGCCACGAACTGTTCGCCCGGCAGGTCCGCGCCCACGGCCGGCCCGGCGATATCCTCGTCCTGCTGTCCACCAGCGGCACCAGTCAGAATGTGGTGGCCGCCGCGAAAGCGGCGCACGATATCGGTGTCACCACCTGGGCCATGACCGGGCCGGCGCCGAATCCGCTGGCGGCGCTGTGCGATCGCGCCGTCGCCGTGGAGGCACCGAGCACCGCCACCGTGCAGGAAGTGCATCTCGCCCTGGTGCACACACTGTGCGCGGCGCTCGACGAGGCGCTGGGAATTCCGGCGTGAAACCGCTGATCGTCCTGGGTGACAGTCTGCTCGACGTCGATATCGAAGGCGACGCGACCCGGCTGTGCCCCGAGGCGCCGGTCCCCGTGGTCGATGTCCGGAGCAGGCGGCTGCGCCCGGGCGGGGCCGGGCTGGCCGCGATCCTGGCGGCCCGGTCGGTGGCCGAGGTCGTGCTCGTCACCGCGACCGCCGACGACGACGGCGGTCGCAGCCTGCGGCGGCTGCTCGACCCGGAGGTCGAGGTGGTGCCGATGGCGCTGCGCGGCGAAACGGTACGTAAGACCCGGGTCCGCGCGGGCGGCCAGTCGCTGGTCCGGCTGGATACCGGCGACGGTACCGCGGAGGCCGGTCCGCTCGGCCCGGCGATCGTGCGCGTCCTGCGCGCGGCGGGGGCGATCCTGGTCGCCGACTACGGGCGCGGCGTGGCCGCACACCCCCGGATCCGGCGGCTGCTGACCGAACTCGCCCCGTCGGTGCCTGTGGTGTGGGATCCGCATCCGCGCGGCCCGGCACCGATCCCGGGTGCCGCACTCGTCTCGCCGAATATGAGCGAGGCGCGACAGTTCGCGCCCGGGTACGCCGAGCCCGACGAACTCGCGAAGGTACTGCGAGACGAATGGACCGCGGATTCCGTGGCCGTCACCCTCGGCTCCGCCGGGGCCGTCCTGGCCAACGGGAAGCGGCTGGCCACGGTGCCGGTGCCCGGCGAGATCCGGCTCGGCACCGCCGCCCCCGACACCTGCGGCGCGGGCGATCGGTTCGCCTCGGCCGCGGCGGCGGCCCTGCTGGACGGATCGACGGTGGCCGAGGCGGTGGGCCGGGCCGTGGGCATCGCGGCCGGGTTCGTCGCCGGTGGTGGCGCGGCCGCGCTGTCCCGTAGCGACGCACCCGAATCCGCGAGCACCGCCCGCGCCGAGAACTCCGGATCGGCGTTCGAGGTGGCGGCGGGTGTCCGGGCGCGCGGCGGCCGGCTCGTCGCGACCGGCGGCTGTTTCGATCTGCTGCATCCCGGCCATATCAGCCTGCTGCGCCAGGCGCGCGCCATGGGCGACGCGCTGATCGTCTGCCTCAACTCCGACGACTCGGTACGGCGGTTGAAGGGGCCGAGCCGCCCGATCGTCGCCGAACGCGACCGCGCCCGGCTGCTCGGCGAGCTGGCCTCGGTCGACGCCGTCACCATCTTCGACGAATCCTCCCCGGCCGCCCTGCTGGAGCGACTGCGCCCCGATGTCTGGGTCAAGGGCGGCGACTACGCGGAAGCCGATCTGCCGGAGGCGGGCGTCGTCCGCCGGCACGGCGGTGAGATAGCGCTGATACCCACGGTCCGCGGCTACTCGACAACTCAGCTGGTCACCCGGTTCCGCGGCTGACCCGAGAACGAAGGAGTGCGATGCGAAACCCTGGAAATATCCTGATCACCGGCGGTGCTTCCGGTCTCGGCGCCGCGGTCACCGCCGCGGTGCTCGAACACGGGGGCCGCCCCCTGGTGATCGACCGGGACCAGCCCGGGACCACGGTCGATTTCGTCCGGGCCGACCTCGCCGATACCGCCGCCGCCGACAACGCCGTGCGCGAACTCCTCGACACCGCCGCCGGCCGGATCGACGGTGTCTTCACCGCCGCCGGAACCGACGCGTGCGGGCCGCTCGATCAGGTGCCCGCCAAGGATTGGGAACGGGTGGTCCAGGTGAACCTGCTGGGTACGGTGGCCGTGGTCCGCGCGGCGCTGCCCGCGCTGCGGCAGCACCGGGGCACGGTGGTCACCTGTGCCTCCACCCTCGGCCTCCGCGCCGCGAGCGACGCGACCGCCTATTGCGCGTCGAAATTCGGGGTCATCGGCTTCACCCGGGCGCTCGCCGCCGAAACCGCGGGGGAGATCGGGGTGACCCTGCTCGTCCCCGGCGGAATGCACACGGCGTTCTTCGACGGGCGCGCCGAGAAGTACAAGCCGCCGCCGGACGCGAAACTCAACCGGCCGGCGGATGTCGCGAATACGGTGCTGTTCGCGCTGGGCCAGCCACCCGGATGTGAAGTCCGCGAGCTCGTGGTCTGCGCCTCGGAAGAGGGGTCGTGGCCCTGAGCGGCACGATTCTCGTACTGCGCGCGCTCGGCCTGGGCGATCTGCTGACCGCGGTGCCCGCACTCCGGGCGCTGCGGGCCGCCTGTCCGGACGACCGCCTGGTGCTGGCCGCGCCGGAACCACTGCGCGGACTGGTCGACCTCATCGAGGCGGTGGACGAACTGCTGCCGACGCCCGGGCTGGGTGCGCTGCGCCGCCCGCCCGAACCACCACGTCTGGCAGTCAACCTGCACGGCCGCGGCCCGGAGAGCATCCGTGACCTGGCGGCGACCGGACCGGGCACGCTGCTGACCCACTGTCATCCCGATTTCCCGGACCGGCCCGGCCCGGCCTGGCGTACCGACCTGCACGAGGTCGACCGCTGGTGCCGACTGCTGGAGTACGCGGGCATCCGGGCCGATCCCACCGCACTCGGGCTGCGCCCGCCGCCGATACCCACCCCCGTACCGGACGCGGTCGTGATCCACCCGGGCGCGGCCTATCCCGCCCGGCGCTGGCCACCCGGACGTTTCGCGTGCGTGGCCCGCGAACTCGCCGCCGACGGCCGCCCGGTGGTGGTCACCGGTTCCCCAGAAGAGGTGCCGCTGGCACAGGCGGTCGCCGGCCGGGCCGGGCTCCCGGACTCCGCGGTGTACGCGGGACGTACCGATCCGGCCGGGCTGGCCGCACTGGTCGCCGGCGCGGCACTGGTCGTCTGCGGCGATACCGGGGTCGGGCATCTCGCGACCGCGTTCGGTACACCCTCGGTACTGCTGTTCGGCCCCACCTCGCCGGGTACCTGGGGGCCGCCGCCCACCGCCGAGCGTCATATCGCGCTGTGGGCGGGGCGTCTCGGCGATCCGCACGGCAACCGCCCGGATACCGGGTTGCTCATGGTGCGACCCGAACGCGTGCTCGGCGCCGCGGCCGAGGTCATCGGAAAGGGGGCACATCATGGGTAGCCGTGTCGGTGTGGTCGGTGCCGGATATGTGGGACTCACCAGTGCCGCCTGCCTGGCCCACCTGGGTCACCATGTGATCTGTCTCGACAACGACGAGAACAAGATCGAACAACTGCGCGCGGGCCGGGTGTCGATCGTGGAGCCGGGGCTTCCCGAACTGGTCCGGGCGGGACTCGACGAAGACCGGCTCGTCTTCACCACCGACCCGGAGTCGCTGGCCGAGGCCGAAGTGGTGCTGCTGTGCCTGCCCACCCCCAAGGGTGACGGCGGGGCGGCCGATCTGGGTGTGCTCGACACCGCTCTCGCCACGCTGTCGGCCGTCCTGCGGCCGGATTGCACTCTCGTCACCAAATCCACTGTGCCGGTAGGGACGGCGGCCCGGCTCGCCGCCCGCCCCGGCCGCGCCGGAGCGGCGGTGGTGAGCAATCCCGAATTTCTCCGGGAAGGCCGTGCGGTACAGGATTTCCTGCGGCCCGACCGCGTGGTCATCGGCGCCGCGGAGCAGGACGCGGAATCCGCCGACCGGGTCGAAGAGCTCTACGCCGGAACGGGTGCCGCGGTATTGCGCTGCGATACGGCCGGCGCGGAACTCGCCAAATACGCCAGCAACGCTTTTCTGGCGGTGAAACTGTCGTTCGTGAACACGCTGGCCGAATTGTGCGAACGCGTGGGCGCCGATATCACCGAGGTCACCGGCGCAATGGGGATGGACGACCGGATCGGACCGGATTTTCTCGCGCCCGGCCCCGGCTGGGGCGGCTCCTGCCTGCCCAAGGACACCCACGCACTACTGCGCGCCGCGGAATCGGCGGGCGTGGACTTCGCCATCCTGCGCGATGCCGTGCGCGCCAACGACCGGCAGCACGCCATGGTGCTGCGCAAGGTGCGGCGTGCGGTCACCGGCTCGGTCGACGGTTCGCTGGCCGGCGCCCGCGTCGGCGTACTGGGGCTCGCGTTCAAGGCCGGTACGGGAGATCTACGCGATTCCCCCGCGGTCGCGGTGGCACACCAGCTCTGCCGGCACGGCGCCACCGTGACGGCCTACGACCCGTGCGTTCCCGGCAGCACCCCCGGCCTCGGTCCGGTACAGGTCGTGGACGACCCGTACCTGGTCGCGGAGGGCGCGGCCGCGCTGGTGATCCTCACCGAATGGCCCGAATTCCGCGCTCTCGACTGGTCGCGGTTGAAGGCCCGCGCCGAGAGGGCGATCATCGTGGACAGCCGCAACCTGTTGGACCGCGCCGCTCTCCACGGAACCGGTTTCGAGGTGGTGGGTATCGGTACCGGTGACCGCTGACCGCCGGCCCACTGGTATCCGACCTGCGCGGACGACCGGGCCGGGGCCGCCCCCCCCGCGGCGGCCCCCCCCCCGCGGCCGGTATCTCCCCGGAGACCCTCCGTAAAATCGAAACCGGCCGTCTCCCCTCACCCGGCTTCGGCACGGTCGTATCCCTGAGCCGCGTACTCGAACTGCCCCTCGAAGAGCTCGCCGAGATCTGGACCGCGGACAACCTCGCCGAATCCGCCTGAACGATCAGGAACGGCCGGTCACCCGCTCCTTCGCGGCCGCGGAGATCGGGCCCGGGCACACCCGACCACCGCCGGGACTACGCGCCGTCGTCGCGGACAGGACGGTAGCCCGCGAACTCCGACCGCGCGATCCGGCCGATCGCACGGGCCAGCGCATCCCAGGTGGGGCGTTCCAGATCACGCAGAAAATCCTGGACGTAGCGGCGAACCTCGGCCGTATCGATACGGCCGAGCTCGAGCGCGTGATCGGCCGGGCGGAACCCGCGCCCGCTCGCGTCCTCCACACTGTTCCCCAATGCCCGGACGACGAGATCGAATGCCTCTTCCCCCACCCCATCCGCCGGGCCGATCATCAACTGCACCAGCACCTCGTCTGCCGCACACACAGCGTCCCGGTCCGCGAGGTCGACATCCGGACTGTGCATACCCTTCAGTTCCGCTCTCATCACCACTCCCCGATCTCCAGATGCGCGTTGCTCTCCCAGTGTCGGCCGGTCTCCGACCGTGACTCGTAATTGGCCTCCACACCCCGCCCGGACGGTTTCTGCTGGGGCGGACGGTACTGCCGCAATCCGTCTTCGCTGACCCAGCGATGGGTGTTGCCGTAGGGCAACCGCCTGGCCTCGGCCCCGACCCACGCCAGACCGGCGGCGTCCGCCTCGGCCCACCCGGCCCGGCCGATACCGAAATTGCCGGCGCCCGTCCCCGCCCGATGCACGATCTCGACCACTCGCCGCCGATCCGGCCGAGCCGGTGTCGGTTTTTCCGCGTCCGCCCGTGGGTTCGCGGCGGCGTCCCGGGCCGCAGCGTCCGCACCGGCCCGCTCCCCGGCCGCGGGCGGCCCACTCCCGGAGATGCGCCCCGCTCCCGCCGCGTCCTCGGCCACCAGCCTCCCCGGCCCGGCACCGGCGCCGAGGCCGATCAGACCGTCGACTTCGGCCCGGACCTTCTGGACGTATGTCTGGACATAGCCGGACAGACGGTTCGCGAATGCGACGTACTCGTGCGGGACCCGCGACACCGGCAGCCTCTCAGAAATCCGAAACGCCGTTGAGTCTATTTTACGGTGTCAAATCGATGTTCACCGGCTACCGATGCCGTGAGAGGCCATGGGTCGAACCGTCGGCGACAGTGGCGGACCGCCTACCGTGCCACCTATGGGGTTTCGAGATACTGATGCCGTGCGCGAACGAGGCGAGCCGAGGCCGGAGCACCGCGCCCGGCGGTGATCACCCGGTCACCGAGCACACGATCTTCGAGATCGGCTGTGGCGCTACTTCCAGCAGTGGCGCCCGACATACCCGGTGGGAACGACCCGCCTCTACGGCAATCCGGGTATGGCGCTGCTGGGGCAGGCGACCGCCGCGGCGCTCGGCCGCCCGTTCGAGGACGCGATGCGTGCGGAGATACTCGAGCCGCTCGGCCTCCGACACACCTACTTCGAGGTACCGGCACCGGTGCAGGACGACTATGCCTGGGGGACAAGACCATCGGGCGCTGCGGTACGAGTTTCTCCCGGTCCGGGGGATACCGAGGCCTACGGGTTGAAGACGACCGCGGCCGACCTGCCGGCGTTCGTCGCGGCGAACATGGACAACCAGCGCGCTCCGTCGGCCCTGCGCGGACCGCTGGATGCGACCCGGCACGGCTACTACCGTGTCGGCTCGATGACCCAGGCCCTGGGCTGGGAACGTTTCGAGTATCCCGTCTCCCTCGAGGCGCTCCAGGCCGGTTACTCGGCCGATATCGTCAACCGGCCCCAGCCGGTCGAACCGGCCGGGGCCCCACCCGGTCCGGCGTTGTTCGACAAGACCGGGTCGACCGGCGGATTCGGCGCCTACGTCGCTTACGTACCGAGCCGTTCCCTCGCTGTCGTCGTCCTGATGAACCGGACCATCCCGATACCCGCCCGGGTCGCCGCCACCCACCGGGTGATCGAAGCCCTCGACTCCCCGTAGCGACGACCTGCGGCGGGTGCGCAGCGGACGATGAGGCACCGACTTACCCGTGACGGCGCCGCTTCAGTGATTGCGTTTGGAGGTGGTGGGTTTGCTGGGCTTCTTCTTGCTGTTGTTCTTACCGTCGCTGTCGGGCTCCCACTCGTAGCCGGGAGTTCCGTTCTCGCAGTATGAATCGGCGACCTTGGTGTCGGTGGCGTCGAATTCGCACCAGCGGTCGCTGCTGCAGGCGACCGAACCGAAGCCGGCCGCGAGGGCGATCACCACGGTGCCGGTGACGGTGCGCAGACGGGTGCCGGAATACATATTCTCTCCTGGTTTTCCGTGGGAAGGGCGACCGCGCGGTGGCGGATCAGGGGACGAGCCGGAGGCGGGCCACGACGGCGCGGTGGTCCGTACCCGCGAGGGTGAATGTACTGATGTGCTCGGTGGTGCCGCCGGATACCAGAATATGATCGATACCGATCAGCGGGCCCCAGGTTCGGTCGGCCGGATAGGTGAGCAGCCTGCCCGCACCGGCCTGTTCGGCGGCGGCGGCGAAATCGCCGCTCACCAGACGGCGGAAGGCCGCGTGGTCACTGGTCGCGTTGAAGTCGGCGCCGACCACCGCCGGTCCCGGCGAGGCGCGCAGGATGGTGTCGACGGCGCTCATCTCCTTCGCCCAGACGGCGGCGTCCGCGGTCGGCGGGAGCGGGTGGAAGGCGTGGATCGCGACAGGTCCGAGGGCGGGATGGGTGAGCGTCGCGGACAGGTTGCCGAGCACGAATTCCTGGTGGCGCACCGGATCCGACAGCGGGAACCGACTGTAGATACCGGTACCTCCGCCGCCGGGCCCCGGGTCCAGATAGTGGTACGGGAGCAGAGCGCCGAGACCGTCCGCGGTCAGGGCGTCGACCGCCTCGGGCGTGAGTTCGTCCACGGTGAGCACGTCGACGCCGCGTTCCCGGACCGCGGTCACGAGCGCGGCCGTATCCGCGCCGCCGAACAGCAGATTCGATTGCAGGACGGTCATTTCGGCGCCGGTCGCGGCACGGCTGTCCGGAACGAACAGTGGCAGCTGGGTCCACAGCACACCGGCGAGCACGATCACCGCCGCCGCGGCGCTGCGCCATCCGCGCGCGGCCAGGAACAGCAGGAGGGCGGCCACGGCGCCCAGCATCAGATACGTCGCGCCCGCGGCCAGCAGGATCAGTTCCCGCCGCTGCCAGCCCCCGAGATGAAGGGCCAGGCCGAAGGTCCCGGACAGCAGCGCACACCACCCCGCGCCGAGCAGCACCCGGCGGACAACTCCGTGCGTCATACCCGCAAACCTATCGGGCGCGCTCGAGAAAACCTTGCGGAGTCCTTACGACGACGCCCGCCACCGCGCTACCGCAGTTCGTTGCGCGCAAGCCGGATCGCACCCGCGATACGCCGGCGCGCGAAGGCCGTACTCGTGCAGCCGGTACGCGGGGGCACCGGAGACGAGCGGGACGGCTACCTATGGTCGGCGGTCAGAGCGCCCCACCGGCATCGATCTGCTGGGTGGTCCCGGTGATGTAGCGACCGTCGTCGGAGACCAGGTGCAGCACCGTGGCGGTGATGTCCTCCGGCTCCAGGGCGACCACCGGTAGCCGGTTCAGGGTGCGGGCCGCCTCTTCGAAATCGGCGCGGTCCGGGTTCGGCAGGTCCGGCCGGAACAGGCGGTAGGTGGCGTCGTTGAGGATCATGGGGGTGGCGACGGTCGTGGGGTGCACGGTATTCACCCGGATATCGTGCGGGGCCAATTCTTTGGCGAGCACCTTCATCAGCATCACCAGGCCGGCCTTGGACGCCGCATAGTGCGCGGTGTTCTCGTTGGCGTGGTACGCGGCCAGTGAACTGGTGATCACCACGGCGCCGCCGCGGCCTCCCGCGATGATGTGCGGTACGGCAGCCTTGAGCGATTTCCATACCCCGGTGAGGTTGATGTCGATCATGTCCTGCCAGACATCCTCGCTCATCTCGAGGGTCGGGGCCGGACTGGAGATCCCGGCATTGGCGACGACGATATCGAGCCGCCCGAATTCCGCCACCCCCGCGGCGACCGCGGCGGTCAGGGCGGCGAGATCACGGACATCGGCGTCACGGGCGACGATACGGCGGCCGGTGGCCTCCACCAGGCGCACCGTCTCCGCGAGGTCGGCGGCATCCGCCAGCGGGTAGGGAACACTGGCGACCTCGGCCGTGGTGTCGACGGCGATGATATCGGCGCCCTCCTGCGCAAAACGTACTGCGTGGGAGCGGCCCTGGCCCCGCCCGGCGCCGGTGACGAATGCGATCCTGCCGTCCAGTTTGCCCATAAGTCACTCCGTATCGCGCGCCGTATCTGCAGCTTTGCCGTAGACCGACAATATGACACCGACTGCCGAAAGACGATGGCCACTGTGCCCACTCACGGCAACCCGGACGCAACCTTCCCGGCGCGAAGTGACCTATGATCTTGATGCCCGCAGCGCAGCGGACCGGCCGAAACAGTTCCCGGGCCAACGTCTCTGCCTCGTCATGCCGTTGGCTGCCGATATACTTGGAGCACGCCATGATCACGCCGCCCGACCCAGCGCCATCGCCCCCGGGGCCCGGTCGAGGCGACGAAGAGCGATTCCCCCTGTACTCGGCGGAATTCACCGCCGACCCGCACCGCGCCTACCAGGAGATGCGGAAACGTCACGGCTCGCTGGTGCCGGTGGAGCTGGCACCCGGCGTCCCCGCCACCTTGGTCATCGGATACCGCGCCGCGCTGCGGATCCTCCACGATCCGGCGCGTTTCCCCGCCGATCCCCGTCACTGGGAGACAACCGTCCCCGCCGACTGCCCGGTACTGCCGGTACTGCAGTGGCGGCCGAACGCGCCGCGCAGTGCCGGCGCCGAGCACACGCGCTACCGGGGTGCGGTCACCGCGGCGCTGGCCGGGGTGGATCTGCACCGGCTGCGCGCCACCGTCGAACGCTTCGCGGCACCGCTGATCAATACGTTCTGCGAGTCCGGTTCGGCCGATCTGGTCGCCCAGTACGCGTTCCCGCTGACCTTCGAGGTCATCAACGCGATGCTCGGCTGCCCGCCCGAGATCAGCGACCGGGCCGCCGCCGCGACCGCCGCGATCTTCGACGGCATCGACTCGGAGAAGGGCAATCTGATGTTCGGCGAGGCGGTGCAGGAACTGGTGGAGGCCAAACGCGCCGAGCCGGGCGACGATGTCACCACGCGGCTCCTGCACCACTCAGCGTCCCTCGACGCGGCCGAGATGACCCACCAGGTGGTCGCCCTCTACGGCGTCGGTATGGGGCCGATGCAGAGCCTGATCATCAATACCCTGTGCCTGATCCTCACCGACGACAGGCTCGCCGACGAGATGCTCGGCGGCGCGCTGGCGACCCGTGACGCGCTCGACGACGTGCTGTTCGACGATCCGCCGCTGCCCAACGCCAGCGTCACCTATCCGCGTCAGCCCACCATGGTGGACGGCGTCTGGTTGCCGGCCCACCAGCCGGTGGTGATCGGTCTCGCCGGATGCAACAAGGATCCGGAGATCGGGGCCGGTCACCACAGCGGCAACCGGTCGCATCTGGCCTGGGGCGCCGGCCCGCACGCCTGCCCGGCCCGGCCGACCGCGTATCTGATCGCGCAGGAGGCCATAGATCAGCTGCTCGACGCGCTGCCCGAGGTGCGGCTCGCGGTCCCGGTGGCGGAACTGGTCTGGCGACCGGGCGTGCTGCACCGCACCCTGGCCGCGCTACCGGTGACTTTCCCGCCCACACCGCCACTACCCTCGGGCTGAGGCACGGCCGCGCGCCGGGCGCCGACCGGTCTCGACTGCCGCGCACCCCGTGCCCGCACCCCGGTCGGGAGCACGAGCTATCGCGCGACCAGATCGGGTGCAGAACGACCGGGGACCGGAACGAATCGCGAGATGTACCGGAACATCACCCCCGCACCGATCACCGAGACCACTCCCGGAGCCGCCACCGCCACGCCGAGCGCGACCACGGTGGCCGCGGCCCCGGCGGCCAACGGCCCGAGGAACATGCCGAAATCATGGGTGAGCCGCCAGGCCGCCAGGAATTCCGCGCGGGTGGCGGCCGGGACCACCTCGGCGAGATAGCTCTGCCGGGCCAGCCCCCACACCACGTTGGACACCCCGGTGAGCAGGGCGCCGACCGCCAGCACCGCCGGCGTCCAGGCCAGCAGCGACAGCAGCACCCCGGTGGTGCCGATCAGCGAACCGGCGATGATCGAGCGCCGCTCGCCGAACCGGGCGACGATCCGGCCCGCCGGGAGATCGCCCAGCACCGCGCCGAGCCCGACGAGGCCGGCACACGTCGGGTCCGGGCCGGTGCGGTGGTCCTGGCGACCGGCGGTTGCGCTTTCCAGTCCAAGGCGTTGGGCTGCGGTGTGAACACCGGCGACGGCGGGCTGTTCGCGGTCGAGGCCGGGGCCGAGTTGTCCGGTTCCCCGGGCCGCGACCACCTGCCAGGGTTCGAGGGCCAGGACCGCGGCCAGTGAACCCACCCCCAGCACGATCAGGCCGAGGATCAGCATCAGCCGGCGGCCGAACCGGTCCGACAGGCTGCCCGCGGTGAGCAGCAGACCGGCGAAGACCAGCACATAGGACGCCGACTACCCCCAGATGCGCGCCGATTACCGGACGCTCATGCCCGAGGATTCCGCGGTCGGCAATGCGCTCGGCTTCGATTTCGGCCTGCTGTGCCTGCTGGACGGGTTGGAGGCCCGGCTACGCGCCCAGCAACCCGCGCCACCCATGGATGTGGACCGATCCCACCACCATCGCTGACGGCCGACGAGCCGCAATCAGCGCGTCGGCCCGAGCACACCTCACCCAGGGCCGAGGTGCCCGCGGTCGGGGATGGACCGGATCCACGCTCGGTGACCTACGACATACAGCCACTCTGTTATGGAGTTCGGCCGGCCGGCGTCTTGTGTTCGTTCGATACACGACGAGGCAAGGAGCCGACCATGAGCGAGCAGACCACCGGCAGGAAAGTCGCGCTGATCACCGGGGCGAACAAGGGGATCGGGCGCGGGGCCGCCGAACAACTCGCCGCGCTGGGTACGACTGTGGTGCTCGGCGCCAGAGATCCGCAGCGGGGAGAGGAGGCCGCCGCGGCGCTGCGCGCGGCGGGTGGCGACGTACATGCTGTTGTCCTGGATGTCACGGACCCGGCCGGAGTCGCGGGGGCGGCGAAACAGATCGAGGAGCGTTTCGGCCGTCTCGACGTGCTGATCAACAATGCCGGAATCACCGGCTCCGGACAGATCTCGCCGCAGGACGCCTACGATCAGGTGCCCAGCACCGTCGATCTGCAGCGGGTCCGGGCGGTGTTCGAGACCAATGTGTTCGGGGTGATCACGGTGACCAACGCCATGTTGCCGCTGTTGCGCCGGTCGCCGGCGCCGCGCATCGTGAATGTGAGCAGCCATGCCGCCTCGCTGACTCTGCTCAGCGACCCTGATGGGCCTTTCGCGGGACTGTTGCCCTCGGCCGCCTACAACCCCTCCAAGTCCGCGCTGGCGGCGCTGACCGTGAACTACGCCAACGAACTGCGCAAGGACGGCTTTCTCGTCAATGCCGCCTGCCCGGGCTACGTCGATACGGACAGCAACAACCACACCGGGTTCCTCACGGTCGCACAGGGCGCCGCGGTGCTGGTGCGCTTGGCCACCCTCGGCGCCGACGGGCCGACGGCGGGAATGTTCGGCGAGGACGGCCCCGTGCCCTGGTGAAGCGGGATCGGCGGAGATCGAGGGCCCGCACTGTGCGGGCTCTCGATACTATTTCGGTGATCTCCCGGGGCTTGCGGCCGAGAACATTCCGGCCCGGGTGACCGGTTGTCGCCAGGGCACCGTTCGTCTCGGGTCACGATGCGGTCTCGGCAAGATCGAACATCACATGTTCGGCAAGATCGGTTTCCCGGGATGCGGCGGCGGCCGCGGGGCTTCTAGGCTCGCGAAGGGCCGCCGCCGCTCCCCCGCGACCACGGTGCGCCTGCCCGGACCCCGGCGTCCGGCGACACCGACCGCATCGACCGGCCAACGGCGTGCCGGCACCGATAGCGCGCCCCGCGCGCCGACGACCCCGAAGGACCCACCGTGAAAAAGACCGTCCTGGCCGCCGCTGCCGTCGTTCTCCCGCTCCTCACCGCCACCGCCGCCGGCGCCGAACCGGTCCCGGTGATCCCCGAACCGCCGGTGGCCGCCGCGCAGGATCCGGTGCCTTCCGGACCGCTCGGCACCACGTTCCCGGTCCGCACCGGCGGCGATATGGCCGTCACGATCGACCCCGCCGACGCGGTGGTCGAGCCGCGCGCCGACGGCCGGCGGGTGCTGGTCTACGACGTGACCGCGGAACAGACCGCGGGCAACCCCTACTTCCTGCCCACACTCGACCTGCGCATGGTGACCGCCGACGGGACGACGGTGTATCCGCTCACCGATGTCCCCGGCGAATTCCCGGCCGGGTTCCTGGAGCCGGGACGGCCCCGCCACGGGCTGGTGGCCTTCGGCATCGACCAGCAGCAGACACCGGCGCAGATCATCTTCGCCACCAGCGACTATTTCGTGCAGAGCAGCTGGACCCTCTGACCGGCTATTCGAGTTCGCCCTCGGTCTCCAGGTACACCTGGCGCAGCCGGTCCAGCGTCTCCCGTTCGGGGCTCGCCCACATCCCGCGTTCGGCCGCCTCGAGCAGACGTTCGGCGATACCGTGCAACGCCCACGGATTGGACTGCTCCATGAACTTGCGGTTCGTCTCGTCGAACACATAGCTCTCGGAGAGCTTCTCGTACATCCAGTCGGCGATCACATCGGTGGTGGCGTCGTAGCCGAACAGGTAGTCCACGGTGGCCGCCATCTCGAAAGCGCCCTTGTACCCGTGCCGGCGCATGGCCTCGAGCCAGCGCGGATTGACCACCCGGGCCCGGAACACACGCGTGGTCTCCTCCGACAGCGTGCGGGTGCGGACCGCGTCCGGGCGGGTGCTGTCGCCGATATAGGCCTCCGGGTTCTTGCCCGTCAGGGCGCGCACCGTGGCGACCATCCCGCCGTGGTACTGGAAGTAGTCGTCGGAGTCGGCGATATCGTGCTCGCGGGTATCGGTGTTCTTCGCGGCCACCGCGATCCGGCGGTACGCGGTACGCATATCGTCGGCCGCCGGTGCGCCGTCGAGGTCGCGCCCGTAGGCGTAACCGCCCCAGGTGGTGTAGACCTGCGCGAGATCGTCGTCGGTGCGCCAGCTCTTGGAATCGATCAGCTGGAGCAGCCCCGCACCGTAGGTGCCCGGTTTCGAGCCGAAGATACGGGTGGTGGCCCGGCGCTCGTCACCGTGCTCGGCGAGGTCGGCGCGGGTGTGGGCGCGGACGTAGTTGGTCTCCGCGGGCTCGTCGAGTTCGGCCACGAGCCGCACCGCGTCGTCGAGCAGTGCCAGCACGTGCGGGAAGGCGTCGCGGAAGAACCCACTGATCCGTACCGTCACGTCCACGCGCGGCCGGCCCAGTTCCGCGGGATCGATCACCTCGAGAGTGGTGACCCGGCGGCTGGCCTCGTCCCAGACCGGGCGCACCCCGAGCAGGGCGAGTACCTCGGCGATATCGTCGCCGGAGGTGCGCATGGCCGAGGTGCCCCAGACCGACAGACCCACCGAGCGCGGATACTCGCCGTGGTCGGCCAGATAGCGTTCGAGCAGTGATTCGGCCATGGCCTGCCCGGTTTCCCAGGCCAGCCGCGACGGTACGGCCTTCGGGTCGACGGAGTAGAAGTTACGGCCGGTCGGCAGCACATTGATCAGGCCGCGCAGCGGCGAACCACTCGGGCCGGCCGGGATGAAACCGCCGTTCAGCGCATGCAGTACCCGGTCGATCTCGACCCCCGTCCCCCGCAGCCGCGGCACCACCTCGGTCGCGGCGAAACGCAGCACCGCGGCGACCGCCGAACGATCGCCGCCGGCCGTTTCGAACAGTTCGTCCGCGTGCTCGTCGACGAGCCCGTCCACGGCCTCGGGCGCCCACCCGGCGGCCTGCAGCGCGACGATCAGTTCCCGGGCGCGGGCCTCCACCGTATCGACCCGTTCCCGCGCCTCGCCGCCGGATTCGCTGAGCCCCAGCGCTTCCCGCAGCCCCGGCACCGACATCTCCCCGCCCCACAACTGCCGGGCCCGCAGCATGGCCAGGACCAGGTCGACCTCGCCGTCACCGGCCGGGGCGCGGCCGAGGATGTGCAGGCCGTCGCGGATCTGCACATCCTTGATCTCGCACAGCCAGCCGTCGACGTGCAGCAGCATATCGTCGAAGGATTCCTCGTCCGGGCGTTCGGCCAGCCCCAGATCGTGGTCCATCTTCGCGGCACGCATGAGCGTCCAGATCTGCTGCCGGATGGCGGGCAGTTTGGCCGGGTCCAGCGCGGAGATGTTCGCGTGCTCGTCGAGCAGCTGTTCGAGACGGGAGATATCGCCATAACTCTCGGCGCGCGCCATCGGCGGGATCAGATGATCCACCAGGGTGGCGTGGGCGCGGCGTTTGGCCTGGGTGCCCTCCCCTGGATCGTTCACCAGGAACGGGTAGATCAGCGGCAGGTCCCCCAGGGCGGCATCGGTACCGCACGCCGCGGACATGCCCAGGGTCTTGCCGGGCAGCCACTCCAGGTTGCCGTGCTTGCCCAGATGCACCATCGCGTCCGCGCCGAAACCCCCGGCCGCGGGGTCGGTGGACAGCCACCGGTAGGCGGCGAGGTAGTGGTGGCTCGGCGGGAGATCGGGGTCGTGGTAGATGGCGACCGGGTTCTCGCCGAAACCGCGCGGCGGCTGCACCATGAGCACCACATTGCCGAATCGCAGAGCGGCGATGACGATTTCGCCGCGCGGGTCGGCGGAACGGTCTACATAGAGCTCACCCGGGGGCGGCCCCCACGCCTCGACGACAGCGGTGCGCAGCTCCTCGGGCAGCGTGTCGAACCAGGCGGTGTAGACCTCGGCGCCGATCCGTACCGGGTTGCCCTCGAGCTGTTCGGCGGTGAGCCAGTCCGGATCCTGGCCACCGGCGGCGATCAGCGCGTGCATCAGCGCGTCGCCGTCACGTTCTTCCAGGCCCGGGACCTCACCCGGGGCACCGAGATCGTATCCGGCGGCACGCAATTCGGTGAGCAGCGCAATAGCGCTGGCGGGCGTATCCAGTCCGACGGCGTTACCGATGCGGGCGTGTTTGGTCGGGTAGGCCGACAGCATGAGCGCCAGGCGTTTGCGGCCGGCGGGGATATACCGCAGCCGTGCGTGCCGCACCGCGATCCCGGCGACCCGGGCGGCGCGTTCGGCGTCGGGCACATAGGTGGACAGCCCGTCCGCGTCGAACTCCTTGAAGGAGAACGGCACCGTGATGATCCGGCCGTCGAACTCCGGCACCGCGACCTGAGTCGCCACGTCCAGCGGGGACAGCCCGTCGTCGTTGGCCTCCCACTGCGCGCGGCCACTGGTCAGGCACAGGCCCTGCAGGATCGGGACATCCAGTTCGGCGAGCGCGCCGATATCCCACGCCTCGTCGTCACCGCCCGCCGCGGCCAGCGCCGGTTTGCTGCCGCCGGCCGCCAGCACGGTGACCACCAGCGCGTCGGCCTGCCGGAGAGTGGCGAGCAGGTCGGGTTCGGCGGTACGCAGGGAGGCGCAGTAGACGGGCAGCGGGACCGCGCCGGCGTCCTCGATCGCACCGCACAGCGCGTCGATATAGCCGGTGTTCCCGGCCAGATGCTGGGCCCGGTAGTAGACGACGCCGACCGTCGGTTTCCCGGCCACCGGTTCGGGATACCGTGCGGCGCGGTCGAGCCGGCCCCAGGCGGGCAGCTGCACCGGCGGTTCGAACCCGTGCCCGGTGAGCAGGACCGTATCGGAGAGGAAGTTGTGCAACTGGCGCAGATTCTGCGGTCCGCCGGCCGCCAGGTAGTTGTGCGCGTCGGAGGCCACGCCGACCGGCACGGTCGAGCACTCCATCAGTTCGGCATCGGGGGCCATCTCGCCGCCGACCGCCACCACCGGCACCCCGCTCGCCCGCACCGCGGCCAGGCCGTCCTCCCAGGCCCGTTTGCCGCCGAGGATCCGCACGATCACCAGATCGGCGTCCGCGAGCAGGCCGGGGAGATCCTCCACCAGCAATCGGGCCGGATTGGCCCACCGATACTCGGCGCCACTGGCGCGCGCGCTCAGCAGATCGGTATCGGAGGTGGACAGCAGCAGAATCACAGCGATGACCTTCCTGGGGTGACGCGCCCGTGGGGGTTGTGTGCTCGCCGGAGAGGGTCTGGCTGTGTCAGTGGCGCGACCGCACCGGAGTTCCACCGGTTTCCTCGTCACCCGTCGAGCCCCCGGATGCTACCGCGACCACCGAGGCCGTCCGTCACCACACCGGTGAGCGGCACCCGCGCGCCCGTACTTGCCGACGCTTCTCGTTCCGGGTTGGCTTCCTCCCATGACCGACGACGCAGGGACGCAACTGTTCCACCAGTCCATGCCCTTCACCGAACGCCTCGGCGTGGAGGTGCTCGAACACGGTCCCGGTTTGGTACGCAGCCGCATCGCCTGGGACGAGACACTGTGCACAGTGGGCGGCGCGCTGCACGGCGGCGTGCTGATGGCGCTGGCGGATTCGACCGCGGCGGTCTGCGCGTTCCTCAATCTGCCCGAAGGCGCCCAGGCGACCACCACCGTCGAATCGAAGACGAACTTCCTGCGCGCCGTGCGGTCCGGTCATGCCGAGGCGTCGTCCCGGCCGCTGCACACCGGGCGGTCGTTCATCGTCGTCGAGACCGAGATCCGCGACGACGCGGGCAAGCTGGTGGCGAAGGTGACGCAGACCCAGGCGGTGCGGTAGTCCGGCGTCCGTAAACTGGTCGGACCATGGTACGTACCGATCCCGATTCCTGCCCCGGCGTCCTGCGCCTGCACAAGGCCGCCGACGGCCCGCTGGCCCGGGTCCGGGTGCCGGGCGGGCTGCTCACGCCGGAGCAGGTGCAGGCCCTAGCCGCGGCCGCCGGCGAGCTCGGGGACGGGAATATCGAGCTGACCTCGCGCGGCAATGTGCAGTTGCGCCGGATCCGCGACGCCGACGCGCTCACCGAACGACTGGCCGGTGCCGGGCTGCTGCCGAGCCGGAACCACGAGCGGGTCCGCAACATCATCGCTTCGCCCCTGTCCGGCCGGGTCGGCGACCACCCCGACATCCGGCCGCTGGTGGCCGCCCTCGACACGGGGCTGCTCGGCTCGCCCCGGCTGGCCGAACTCCCGGGCCGGGTCCTGTTCACCCTCGACGACGGCCGGGGCGATGTGACCCCGCTCGGCCCGGATATCGGCCTGCACGTCCTCGACGGCGACCGAGCCGCCCTCGTGCTCGCCGGGCGGGACAGCGGTATCCGCGTAACCACCGCCGAAGCGCCCGAGCTGATGCTGGCGGCCGCGCACGGATTCCTGGCACTCGCCGACGGGCAGTGGCGCCTGCACGAGGTCGCCGACGGCGCCACGCGACTGGCCGCGCTGCTGGGGCTCGAACCCCGGCTCGACCGGCTGGAGTTCCCCGGGCCCGGGGACCCGCCGATCGGCTGGCTGCCCCAGCGCGACGGTCTCGTCGCGCTGGGCGCGGGTGTCCGACTGGGCTCCCTACCCGCCCGCACCGCCGAATTCCTCGCCGCGGTCGAAGCGCCGATCCTGCTCACTCCGTGGCGCAGCCTGATCGTCACCGATCTGGAGGAGTGGCCCGCCGAGCAGGCGGTCCGGGTGCTGGCGCCGATGGGCCTCGTCTTCGACGCGGACTCACCCTGGCTGCGGATCACCGCCTGCGCCGGAGCCCCCGGGTGCGCGAAATCGCATACCGATGTCCGGGCCGACGCCGCGGCCGCTGTCGAATCGGGCCGGACGGATACCTCCGACGCCGGCGGCTCGGATACGCCGATCCCGGCCGCCGAGATCACCACGGCCGGTCGGCAACACTGGTCGGGGTGCGAGCGCCGCTGCGGCCGGCCCGCCGCGGCGGTCACCGAGGTGACCGCCGGTCCCGAAGGCTACCGGGTGATACCGCCGCGCACCTGAGCCGCCGCACCGTGGTCGCCCGCGGCGGACCGCCCTACGGCTCCTGTGAGGTCGAGGACTTTTCGATCGGCCGCGAGCGACGGTCCCCGTCGTCCTCTTTGCCGTGGCTGGCCACCAGGAGCACCACGATCAACAGCCCCATCACCGCCGCGACGGCCAGCGCGGCCGACGGTTTGCGCAACTGCTCGGTTTCCTCACGCACCGACATCTCCTCCGGCAACAGCACAACGGGTTCAGCGGCACGGCGCTCGGGACGCACCGCGGCTGCCGCACACCCATTCGACCGAATCGTATTCCCGGTGACGAACGACGACCTGCCTTGCGGCTCCTGAACTGTGAGCATGCGGAAATCGTATCGACGTGCGACCGGCAGATTTTCGGAAACTTCCCGGCAATGGGAAATTTACCTCGCAATAACGCGGGGGTGTCCCAGGTCACGTATGCGCCGGTCAGCGGCTCGGAGCCGGGAACAGCAGGCCCACAACGTAAATCGGCCCGCTGTGACGTGCGGTACGCTGTCCGGCCGCCTCCGGTTTTGTGTCGCAAACCATAGCTCAACCGGCCCGGACGCGCCGGACACCCGCATAGGCGCGCGGGGCGTACCGCAGGCGATCGGGCAGCAGCGGCCAGACCGTACGCACCGCCGCCGCGAACACCCCGAACAGCTTCTGATCCACCGCCGTCCAGCGCAGATTCAGGATTTCGCGGGCGCGTTCGGGCATGAGCGCGTTGGCCGGCCAGACATGGAAGGCCATCACCGGTCGCCAGATCACCGACCACACCGGTTCCGGGATACCGGGCAGCGCCGGGATCCGCGTGCCGCCGAGCCGGAACGCGAAATCGGTGGTGGCGTTGGCCTCCAGCACCTCGTCGATGGTGCGGTGCCAGTACTGGTCCTGCAGGGCCGCACCGACCGCCGGATGCCATGTTCTGCAGGATGCCGGCGCGCCCGAGGAACAGCATGTTCCGCAGATCTCCGGCGTACTCCCAGGTCAGTGACGCAGGTCCGATCGGCGCCCCCACGAGACAGGCTGTGGCGGCGGTATCCGGAGCACCCACGATCCGACCTCCTTGTCGAACAGCGCGAAACTCTGATACGAATAGTATGTCATCATCTCAGTTTCTCGCCGACCGAGGGTGGGCAAGTTGAATCTCGACGATATGGTCACCCGGCAGTACCGGCTCGAGGACATCAACGACGGCTATCAGGACATGCTGGCCGGCCGCAATATCCGCGGCATCATCCGCTACACCGACGCGGACCGCTGAACCGCCCGGACCACCGGCGCCGGCCCGCCGCGCGACCGGACAGTGACGAGGAGGACATGTGAGCTACCGGGTCGTGCAGTGGGCCACCGGATCGGTCGGCCGGGCCGCGCTGCGAGCCGTCATCGATCACCCCGAACTCGAACTGGTGGGGTGCTGGGTGCATTCGCCGGACAAACGCGGCCGTGACGTGGGTGAGATCCTCGGCCGGGCGCCCGTCGGGGTGCGGGCGACCGACAGTCTCGACGAGATCCTCGCACTGCCCGCCGACGCCGTGATCTAGGCGCCGCTGCTCCCGCGCGCGAAGGAGGTGGCGGCACTGCTGCGGTCGGGGAAGAACGTGGTGACGCCGGTCGGCTGGTTCTATCCCGACGACGAGCAGGCCGAACCGGTCCGGCAGGCATGTCTGGCGGGCGGGACCACACTGCACGGCACCGGAATCGATCCCGGCGGGGTCACCGAGGTGTTCCCGCTGATGCTGTCGGCCATGTCCGCGGCGGTCACCTTCGTACGCGGCGAGGAGTTCTCCGATATCCGGACCTACGGCGCGCCCGATGTGGTGCGCCACATCATGCGGTTCGGTGCCACTCCCGCCGAGGCCGCCGCGGGCCCGATGCGGCAACTGCTCGACGGCGGCTTCCGCCAATCGGTCCGGATGATCCTGGACACGCTGGGCTTCGGCGGGAACCCGGAGATCCGTACGGTCCACGAGACCGCGGTCGCGACCGCACCGATCGAATCACCCATCGGCACCATCGAACCCGGGCAGGTGGCCGGCCAGCGCTTCCACTGGGAGGCGGTGGCCGGCGGCGAAACCGTCGTGCGCATCGGGGTCAACTGGCTGATGGGCCAGCAGCAACTCGACCCGCCGTGGACACTCGGCGCCGAAGGCGAACGGTTCGAGATCGAGATCGACGGCGACCCGGGCATATTCGTCACCATCCGCGGGTGGCAATCCGAACCCGGAGACCCGCCGGAGGCCGAGAATCCCGGGATCGCCGCGACGGCCGCGCACTGCGTCAACTCCGTCCCCTACGTCTGCGCGGCCGAACCCGGTATCCGCACCTCGGTCGAACTGCCGATGGTGGCAGGCCGGGCCCATCCGCGGTTCACGACCGGGTCGCGGTAGGCGAGCAGCGGACTACCGGGTGCGCCGCAACGCCAGGACCGGGATGGTGCGGAAGCCGGCCGCTTTCTGCTCGTACTCGGCGAAGCCGGGATAGCGGCGCGACTGTTCGCCGTAGATGCGGTCGCGCTCCGCGCCGGTCACCTCCGTGACCGTGACGGGGTAGGTCTCGGTCCCCCGCTCCACCGTGGCCTCCCCGGCCGCGGTCAGGTTGCGGTACCAGTCGGGATTCGTCGGCGCACCCGCTTTACTGGCGAATACGTAGACCAGGTCGTCGGGATCCTGTTCATCGGCCAGGTACATCATCGGAGTCACCGATTCGCGGCCGGTGCGCCGGCCGCGATGGTGCACCAATGCCAACGGTGCATCCTTGAAAAACCCGCCGACCCGGCCCTCGTTGGCCCGGAATTCCGTGATGATCCGGTCGTTCCAGTCGTCTGCCATACCCGGCATTATCCAGCGGACCAGCGGCTGGTCCCGTAGTCCCGGCCGCGCGGCGGGTCATCACCGGACCGGCTGTCACACTACGGGCCATGGCGTTCACCGACGACCCCGACGGCGACCGGTTCTTCGCGCTGCGCACTTCCGCACCGACGGTGCACCGGTCACCACCGCGAGCTGGCCGGCTCCCGCCGACGGCCGCTGGTACGGATACACTCCCGCCCGTTCCTGGAAGGACCGCCGGATCGAGCGCGATCCCCGGATCGAGGTAGCGCGGTCCACCTTCGACGGCACCCCGACCGGCGGCCGGCAGCCCGGCACCGCATGTCCTACCCGCCCACCGATCACGCGTCGCGAAACGTGCCATGAACGCCAATTACGGTGTGGCGTTCCGGATCTTCGCGCGTGTCACGCTGCTCGGCCGTTTCCGTCGCCACGGCGGACGCGCTGTCGGCCTGGAAATCGAGGTGGCGGGCGATCTGCCCCTACTCCGGCGCTGAACAGCGGCGCACGGGCCCTCGGAAGCCGGGTGCCTGCGGCGATCACCGCGGCGCGACGGTCAGCGCAGGCACAACGGCGTGATATCGGAGCGGCCACCGGTGGTGGGCGAGCTCAGGTACATGCAGGGCGTCTGTCCCGCCGCGGTGATGGCGGACTTCACCCGGTCCCAGGTCGGCGCGTCGAGCGCGGCCGAGCGGGCCAGTACGAAACCCGACAGGCGGCTCGGGTCGGTCACCAGCGCCCAGGAGTAATCGGGGGCCAGCGCGGTGACGATGTAGTTCGTCGGGCCGTCGAGCGAGTCCTGATTCGGCACCCCGGAGAAGCTGACGTGCAACTGCGCGCCGGTCACCGGGTCGTTCACCTTCGCGGTGCCGCGGATCTCGTTCCGGCCGCCCGCCCAGGTGGTACAGGAATTGTGTACGGCGACAGTGCCCTGCGGATCGAGCGTGTACTGCGCGCGGGTGTCGCGCGCACAGTCGAGGTTGAACGGCTGGGGTACCGCGGCGAGCTGGTTCCAGTCACCGAGGTACCGGTTCAGGTCCAGCGCGGGGACCGGGGCGGGGCCGGGCGGCAGCGGCGGCTGGGCGACCGCGCCACCGGCGGCCAGGGCACCGAAGGTCAACAGGGCGGCCACGAGGCCGGTGGTGCGGCGAACTGCGCGATGTGCTGTCACCAAAACTCCTCGCGTTCGGCGGTGTGTGACCACCTTAACCCATATAGATGCATAATCGATGCATACCCATTCGGTGCAGGAGGATCGATGGTAGCCATGGGTTCCGCCCGATTCATGGGAGCGGCCACGGCGTGTTGCGGACCGACCGTGGCGATCCGCCCGGCGGCGCTCCTGCGGCCGTGCGGCCGGGACGACGACGATTCCGCCCGCCGCGCGCCGACGCAGACCGCCTGCCGGGATATGGCCTCGGGGCTCGGGACGGCCTTCGCCCCGACCCCGGTCGCCCTACCGGTGGCCACGGGCTGCCGCGTGCTCTCCGACCTGTCCGACGCCGGGGTCCGCGCCACCACGCCGCGCGACCGGCCACAGCGCACCGAGGCCGTCGCGGTGGCCGCCGGCCGGGACCTGCTGTGCGGCGCGGCGGGCCTGACCGCGACGTGGACACGGTGAACACGGCCGTACGCCGTCGGCGCCCACGCCGAAGTCCCGGGTCCGCCCCGGCCGGCGAATCGGGACAGGCAGAATAAGACGATGCCCGACGGTTCCACCTCCGCCTCCGACGCGGCCGGCTACACCGTCCGCGCGGTCGCCGAGCGGCTCGGTATCCCGACCGCCACCCTGCGCAGCTGGAACCGTCGCTACGAGATCGGCCCCACCGGCCACCGGCCGGGCACGCACCGGCTGTACACCGAAGCCGATATCACCCAGCTCGATCGGATGCTCGGACTCATCCGCGGCGGCGCCACCCCCGCCGGTGCCGCGGCCGCGGTGCGCACCCCGGCCGTCGCCCCTGGCGACCTGTCCTCGCTGCTGACCGCCGCCTTCGCCCTCGACTACCGGTCGGTGACAGCGCAATTGGCCGGCGCGCTGCGGACCTACGGCGTAATCGATACCTGGGAACGACTGTGCCGCCCGGCTTTCGCCGAGATCGTCGCCCGCCAGCTGGGCGGCGAGGGCTGCATCGATGTGGAGCATCTGCTCTCGTGGTGCATCACCTCGGCGCTGCACCGAAACAACCCGCCGGACCGGCTGCGCCCGCGGCCGATCGTGCTCGCCTGCACCGGCGGCGAATCCCACGCGCTCCCCCTCGAGGTGCTGCGGGCCGCCCTGGCGGAGCTCGAAATCGGGGCGCAGATGCTCGGGGCGGATGTGCCCACCACCGCCCTCGCCGACACTCTGGCGCGACTGGACCGGCCGGCCGAACTGGTGCTGTGGTCGCAGCACGAGTCGACGGCATTGACCTCCAGCGTGCGGGCCGGGACCGACGCCGGCGCGCAGGTCTTCGTGGGCGGCCCGGGCTGGGACGCGGTCATCCTCCCGGCGGCGGTCGAACGCCTGGCGAGCCTTTCCGAGGCGGTCCGGCGACTCGGCTGAGTCCGGTCCCACCCGCTCGTTCACCCCGCTCCTCCGGCATCCCGGATACGGCGAACCGCTTCGCGACTGCGCGACCGATCGACCGCGGAGTGGCACCCGGTTGGCCATCCACCACAAAACGATGCATACTCGATGCATACGCAGCCGGTGGTCGCCCAGCAGAGGAGCGTCATGACCGAGAAGTGCGAACCGGACCGGTCCCGGCCCTGGGTCATGCCTGTGGCACGCGCGATCCGATGGGTATATCGACGAGACGAGCGCGCTCGGTTTCGACCCCGCGTCCAGCGCATGTGGTGGTTGCCTCCGGCGTGTGCCGGCACGGGCCGCCGCAGCGGCTTTCCGGAGGTCGGTCAGTTCGTGCCGACGAGACGAGGCGAGGTGTGATCCGATGATCCGTACAGTCGACGCCCTACTCGACCGGGCCATAGTGCCCGGCTACACCCGCCTCGGCTACCACTTGCGCAAGGTCTCCTGGACCCGTGACGATCCGCCCACCGACGCTTTGCTCGGTAAAACCGCCCTGGTCACCGGCGCGACCTCGGGAATCGGCACATCGATGGCCACCGGCTTCGCGGCCTTGGGCGCCCGCACTGTGCTCGCGGTCCGGGACCCGGCCCGCGGCGAGCGCGCACGCCGGCAGATCCTCGGCGCGGTCCCCGAGGCCCAGGTGGAACTCGCGATATGCGATCCCGCTGAACCCGGCAGTGTCGACGCATGCGCCCGGGCCCTGCACGAACGCCATGACGCGCTGGACGTACTCGTCCACAATGCGGGAATACTTCCCGGCGACCGCACCGAGAACTCCGCCGGACACGAATTGAGCCTGGCCACCCATGTCCTCGGCCCGCTACGCCTCACCGACCGGCTCGCCCCGCTGCTCGCCGCCTCCGGCGACGCCCGCATCATCTTCGTGGCCTCCGGCGGGATGTACACGCAACCGCTGCCGTTCCGGGATCCGCAGTATCGCCGCGGCGAATACCGGGGCGCCACCGCCTACGCCCGCACCAAGCGGATACAGGTGGCGTTCGGACCGCTGCTGGACGGACGCCTGGCCGACCACGGGGTCAGCGTGCACAGTATGCCTCCGGGCTGGGTTGCCACACCCGGGATCACCGCCGCACTCCCCCGTTTCGGCTCGGCGCTGCGCCCGGCGATGCGCACCGCCGCCGAGGGCGCCGATACCGCGGTCTGGCTGGCCACCACCACCCCGGCGCCGCTGTCCGGTCATTTCTGGCACGACCGGCGTATCCGTGACGAGCACTATCTGCGAAACACCCGCTATACGGAGGGCAACCTGCTGTCGCTGTGGGAGTACTGCCTCGACGCGGCGGATGTGCCGTTGCATCCGCACCGACGCCCGCGTTGCGGCCGCCCCGGGCCCGGCGGATCCGGCAACCGATGAATTCCGCACGCCCACGCCGTCGTTCACAGTGAGCCCGCGTGGATCTCGTTGCGAGAAGGAGCCCCGATGCCGGATACCGATCACGACCCCGCCGCCCCGCGGCGGCGGGCGCAGCATCCGACCGTCCAGCGGATGGCCGGCCGTGAGCGCGAAAAACCCGACCCCGTCCTCGCCGCCGATCGGCTCCGCGAGATCTGCCTCGCGGCCGGCGCCGATGATGTGGGGTTCGTCGCCGTCGAGGATCCGCGGGTGGCCGACGAACTCGAGCACGCACGGGCGATCCTGCCCGCCGCACGCACATTCGTCTCGTTCTGTGTGCGGATGAACCGGGACAATCTGCGCAGTCCGCAGCGCAGTCTCGCCAATACCGAGTTCAATCACGCCGACGACGAGACCAACGCGGTGTCCCGCCGGATCACCCGCGCGCTCCAGGACGCCGGCTATCGCGCGGTCTATCCCGCGCCGGGGTATCCGATGGAAGTGCAGCAGTTTCCCGGGCGTATCTGGGTGATCGCGCACAAGGTGGTGGCCGAGGCCGCCGGGCTGGGCGTCATGGGCATCCATCGCAATGTGATCCACCCCCGGTTCGGCAATTTCGTCCTGCTCGGCACCGTGGTCACCGACGCGGTGATCGACACCCCGAGCGCACCGCTGGATTTCAATCCCTGCCTCGAATGCAAACTGTGTGTCTCCGCCTGCCCGGTGGGAGCGATCACCCCGGACGGAGGTTTCGATTTCCAGGCGTGCTACACGCACAACTACCGGGAATTCATGGGCGGCTTCACCGATTGGGCGGAGACCGTCGCCGACAGCGCCGACCGCGACGAATACCGGCAGCGGGTCACGACCGGGGAATCGTTCTCGATGTGGCAGAGCCTGTCGTTCAAACCGAACTACAAGGCCGGCTACTGCATGGCCGTGTGCCCGGCCGGCGAGGACGTGATCGGCGCCTACCTCGACGATCGCCGAGCCCACCTCGACGAGGTGGTCCGGCCACTGCAGAGCAAGACCGAGCCGGTGTACGTGCTACCCGGTTCGGCGGCCGAAGAGCATGTCGCGCGCCGCTTCCCGAACAAGACACCGCGGCAGGTCACCAATGGTTTCCCGGACGAGGTCAACGATCTGCTCGACCAGATCGGTCCGCGCCCGCGGGGCGGTGCCGGCGGGACCGCGTAATCCCGGTCGCTCCGCCGGGGAGACGGGTGCCGCTCCGGTAGCATTGGGCCACCCCGGCCGATACCGGCTACCGGGGCGTACGCTGCGTCGATCTCGATGTCCTGAACAACAGCGGCGCGCCCGCCCTGGAATGCACCCAGGACGACGGCCTCACCTACTACGTCCGGTCCTTCCGGCGCGGCGATCCGCGCCGCGACGCCACCTTCGCCACCGATATCGACAACGACACCACCCGGGAACACGCGTGGACACACGTCCCTCCGGGGCCGGGCGGAATGCGCTGGAGCGACTACCTCGGTACCGGTCTGCTCACGGTGTCCTTCGACGACCCGGCCCGGGTCGTCCTCGATATCTCGTGGCCGCACCACACCGGGCAGGAGATCGTCGATCACTGGTGGGCGGCGGCCCCGCTGTGACCCGGGTACCCCGGTGACCGAGGCCCACCCGCACCGGCCCGGTGCGCTCGGCCCGGCATAGGGTGTCCGCATGCCCGACACGCGCACCAGCTACGTCACCGACGCGGCCGAGATCTACCGCCGGTCGTTCGCGATCATCCGAGCCGAGGCCGAGCTGGACCGGTTCCCGGCCGATATCGCGCAGGTCGTCGTGCGGATGATCCACGGCTGCGGCCAGGTCGACCTGGCCGGGGACGTGCTGTTCACCCCGGGCGTGGTGGCCGCGGCGCGGGCCGCACTGCGCGCCGGCGCGCCGATTCTGTGCGATGCGAACATGGTCGCGTCGGGAGTCACCCGGACCCGGCTGCCCGCGGACAACGAGGTGCTGTGCCTGCTGCGGGACCCCCGGGTGCCGGAGCTGGCGGCCGAACTCGGGACCACCCGGTCGGCGGCGGCACTGGAGTTGTGGCGGGAGCGGCTCGACGGCGCGGTGGTGGCCATCGGCAATGCGCCGACCGCGCTGTTCCACCTGCTGGACATGATCGCCGCAGGCGCCCCGAAACCGGCCGCCGTGCTCGGTATCCCGGTGGGCTTCGTCGGCGCGGCCGAATCGAAGGACGCGCTCGCCGCGAGCACGGGCGTGGAGTATCTGACGGTGCGCGGCCGGCGCGGCGGCAGCGCCATCACCGCGTCCGCCCTGAATGCGATTGCGAGCGAAGTGGAATGACGGTGGCTACGGGAAAGCTCTGGGGGGTCGGGCTGGGCCCGGGCGATCCGGAACTGGTGACGGTGAAGGCGGCCCGGGTGATCGCCGCGGCCGATGTGATCGCGTTCCACAGTGCCCGGCACGGCCGCAGTATCTCGCGCGGTATCGCCGAACCGTACCTGCGGCCGGGCCAGCTCGAGGAACACCTGATCTACCCGGTCACCACCGAGACCACCGATCATCCCGGCGGTTACCAGGGCGCGATCGACGAGTTCTACGCCGCGGCGGCCGAACGGCTGGCCGCGCATCTGGCGGCGGGACGGTCGGTGGCGC
Source organism: Nocardia sp. NPDC002869 (assembly GCF_046764065.1). Taxonomy (NCBI): domain Bacteria; kingdom Bacillati; phylum Actinomycetota; class Actinomycetes; order Mycobacteriales; family Nocardiaceae; genus Nocardia; species Nocardia sp. NPDC002869. The sequence goes on along the minus strand of NZ_JBKOOL010000027.1, from coordinate 15,698 downwards.
TGCTGGCCGCCGGGGACCCGCTTTTCTACAGCTCCTATATGCATATGCACCGGCGGCTGGCCGACCGGTTCGAGGCGGAGATCGTCCCCGGGATCACCTCGGTGAGCGCCGCGTCGGCGGCCCTGGCCACTCCGCTGGTGGAGGGTGAGCAGGTACTGACGGTATTACCCGCGACCCTGCCCGCCGACGAACTCACCCGCCGCCTCGCCGACAGCGAGGCCGCCGCGATCATGAAACTCGGCCGCACCTACCCGGCCGTCCGCACAGCGCTCGCCGACTCCGGCCGCCTCGACCGCGCCTACTACGTCGAACGGGCCAGCACCGGGCGCGAGCGGGTGCTCCCCGCCGGCGAAGTGGACGACGCCCAGGTCCCGTATTTCGCGATCGCCCTCGTCCCGGGCCCCGAACCGACCACCCCGGTCCCCGCCCGCCGGGGCCCGGCAGCCACCGAACCGGTGACCCGCGCGGCGAGCACCCCGGCGGCCGAGAGCGCCGCGCCGAGCGGCGCCACGGGCGCCGGAGAGGTGGTGGTCGTCGGCCTGGGCCCGGGCGATACGCGCTGGACCACCCCGGAGGTCTCCGCCGCGCTCGCCGCCGCCACCGACCTCGTCGGCTACACCACCTATATCGACCGCGTCCCGGCCCGCCCCGGTCAGCGGCGGCACAGCAGCGACAACCGGGTCGAATCCGAACGCGCCGCCATGGCGCTGGACCTCGCCCGCCGCGGCGGGCGGGTCGCCGTGGTCTCCTCGGGCGATCCGGGGGTGTTCGCGATGGCCGCGGCCGTCCTGGAGGAATCCGCGGACCCGCAGTGGGCGGGGGTGCCGGTGCGGGTACTACCCGGGATGACGGCGGCGAACGCGGTGGCCAGCCGCGTCGGCGCCCCGCTCGGACACGACTACGCCACGATCTCCCTGTCCGACCGCCTCAAACCGTGGGACGTGGTGGCCCGGCGCCTGGCGGCGGTGGCCGCGGCCGATATGGCCATCGCCGTCTACAACCCGGCCTCGAGTAAACGCACCTGGCAGGTGGGCGCGATGAAGGACATCCTGCTGGCCCACCGCGCACCGGACACCCCGGTGGTCCTCGGCCGCGATGTGGGAGGCCCGGGCGAATCGGTGCGGGTGGTGACGCTGGGCGAACTGGAACCCGCCGAGGTCGATATGCGGACCCTGCTGATAATCGGCGCCTCCACCACCGCGGTCGTCGCCGGCGCCGGCGCACCGCGGGTCTACACCGCACGGCGCTACCACGCCTGAGCCGAACCCATCCGATAGCATTCCACTATGGAATAGCGACGGTGGAAGGACACGTGGTGAACGGCAAACAGAAGCGGCCGCTGAACTCCACGGCCGCCTCACTTCTGGGTTTTCTGCATGAGGGGCCGATGTCGGGCTGGGACCTGGTGACACTGGCCCAGGACCGCATCGGCGATTTCTGGACCATCACACAAAGCCAGGTCTACCGGGAACTCGCCGCCATGGATTCGGCGGGCCTGGTCGTCAAGGGCGAAACCGGTGCCCGCGAACGCACTCCGTACCGCATCACCGAGGCAGGCCGCGCCGCATTCGCCGAGTGGATCGCACGCGACCCGAGCCCGGAGACCATCCGGTTCCCGCTGCTGCTCACCCTGCATTTCGGCGGTCACCTCGAACCGGCGCATCTGGCCTCGATCATCGACAACGCCCGCAAGGTGCACCAGGAACGGCTGGACCGCTACCGCGCCGAGGAAGCGGGCCCGGATCTGTCCCCGCACACCCGGGCGACGCTGGAATTCGGTATCGGATACGAGCGCGCGGTCCTGGACTGGTTCGACCGGCTACCCGAACTGCTCGGCTCCTGAAGGCGCGCTACCGCTCTCGCGCCGGCCTTCGCAGCGACCCGTGATCGGAAGCCGAACCCGAACGGTGACGGCGCGGACCCGCTGAACGGCGCCGACCGGCGGATTCCGCCGACCGCGGGGTGGAACGGCCGACCGCGCCGAGCAATCCGGCCGGACCGGGTACCGTCCGGAAGCGGGCCCGAGATCGATCAGCGCGTTCCGCCCGGCCGCCCACCACGGCCCCCGGCGGCCCACCCGGACAGTATTTCTCGCGCTTCCCCGACCGTGGCCACCACCCTGACACCGGACGGCACGGGTGGACGGTCCACGACCACCACCGGAATGCCCGCGGTGCGCGCGGCGGTGAGCTTCGCGGCGGTCGCCGTACCCCCGCTGTCTTTGGTGACCAGGACATCGATCCGGTGCCGGGTCAGCAGTTCGGATTCTTCGGCGACCGTGAAAGGCCCTCGGGCCAAGATGATTTCGTGCCTCGGGGGAAGTTCGTCCGCGGGCGGGTCGATGGCACGGATCAGAAACCAGGGCCGGGCATGGCCGGCGAAGGCCGCCACCCCCTGACGGCCGATGGTGAGCAGTATCCGGTCCCCCAGTCCGGCGGCGGTGTCCGCGGCGGCGGCCAGATCGGGGACCCGGTACCAGCGGTCGCCGGGGCCGGCGGTCCAGCCCGGACGGCTCAACCGGATCATGGGCAGTCCGAGTCGCGCGGTGGCCTGCGCGGCATTGGCGGTGATCTTCTCGGCGAAGGGATGGGTGGCGTCGACGACGAGTTCCGTCCGGTTGTCCGCCAGCCATTCGCGCAGCCCCTCGGCACCGCCGAATCCGCCGATCCGTACCTCGCCCGCGGGCCGGATCGGCTCGGAAACCCGACCGGCGAGCGAGGACACGATCTCGTGTTCTCGCTCGCCGGTGAGCAGCCGGGCCAGTTCCCGGGCTTCCCCGGTGCCGCCCAGCAGCAGAATTCTCAGGGCTGGCCGCTGAAGTAGGCGATGGCCGAATCCAGCAGCGGCGGCCCGCCCGCGACCGCGAGGCCGATACCCGCGCCGATGATGGCGCCCGGGATCACACCGACACCCAGGAACAGGAATCCGATCGCCGCACCGATGGCGGCACCCACGGCCGCACCCAGCGAGGCCGCCTGCAGTTCGCTCATGAACCACTGCTGGGCCCCGATGAACTGCGCCTGCGACGGCGCGCCCGCGACCGGAGTGGCCCGCGGGGTCAGCGTCAGCCGGCTGTTGCCCTCGTCGATGGTGGCGGCGACCGCGACCACCTGGCCATTGGTGGCCTGGGTGAGCGGGATACTGGTCAGCCGCTCCCCGGCGGCATTGCTCAGCACCACCGCGTCGTTGGCGGCGTCGAGGCTGAACGCACCGCCGGAAACCGTGGTGACCAGCGACTTTCCGGCCTCGGCCAGTGCCAGGGTGTAGTCCACGCCCCGATCGTGCCCGGTGACCTCCGGAACCGCGTTCTGCTGCTGCTCGACAGCGGGCGCCGTCGGAGCGGGCGCCGCGTAGCCCGTGCCCGCGGCGATACCGGTGGCCGCCGCCGCCATGATCGCGGTCGCGGCGAACTTCTTGTATTTCACTATCACATCTCCCCGTCGCGCGCGAATCCGCGTGACCCGCGCTAGGACCCCCGTGACCTTACTCCCAATGCCCGATTCGTCCATTCGTGTTGTCACATACGGGAAGTCCCGCCGGCCCGGCCCTTCACCACCGACCATTGGGCCACCGGTAGCTGGGGCCGCCATGTGGTGAAGCGCCCCAGCGGTTCCCCGCGGTACACCTGGAAGCGGCGCAGACCGCCGCCGTGCGCCGCGGACCAGTCCAGCAGCAGCGCCTCCGATTCCGCGGTGACCGCGTTCGCCACCAGCCGGCCGCCGGCGGGCAATCGGGACCAGCAGTGCTCGAACAGCGCGGGTGTGGTGAGTCCGCCACCGAGGAAGATCGCGTCGGGATCGCCGGCCACCGCGTCCCCGGCGAGTTCGGCCACCGCCTCGCCGCGCACCTCGATACCGGGTACGCCGAGCGCGACGGCATTGGCGGCGATCTGCGCCCGGCGCCGCGCCAGGATCTCGAACGTGACCGCCCGGCAGGCGGGATCGGTGCGGCACCATTCGATGGCGATACTGCCCGAACCGCCACCGATATCCCACAGTGTTTCCCCGGGCCCGGGAGCGAGGGCCGCCAGGGTGAGCGCCCGGATCTCGGTCTTGGTGAGCTGCCCGTCCCCGCCGTAGGCGTCGTCCGGCAGGCCGGGCAACCGGGTGAGGCGGGTGCGCCCGGGTTCGCCCGCCGCGGTGACGGCCACGATATTGAGGGGGTCGCCCGCGGGCTCCCGCCAGGTGGCGGCGGTTCCGGAGACCATGCGTTCGGTGGGTCCGCCCAGTTGTTCCAGCACGGTCAGCGCGGAGGGACCGAACGCGTTGCGGCGCAGCAACTCCGCGATTCGTCCCGGCGTACTCGCGTCGGCACTGAGCACGAGGAGCCGCCGCCCGTCGGCCAGTTCGGGCAGCAACCGCTCCAGCGGCCGGCCGACCACGCTGACGATCCCCACCTCGGCCACCGGCCAGCCCAGCCGGGCACACGCCAGCGAGGCCGCCGACGGTTGCGGGAACACCCGCAGCGCGCCGGGCCCGAGCAGCCGGGCGAGGGTGACACCGATCCCGTAGAACATGGGATCGCCGCTGGCGACTACCCCGAGGCGGGTTTCCCGATACTCGGCCAGCAGCCCGGGCAGCGCGGGAACCAGCGGTGACGGCCACGGTTCCCGCCGCGCGGTCACCTCGCCGGGGAGCAACGCCAGCTGGCGCGTCGAACCGAACAGCACCGCGCAGTCGCGCAGGACCTGCCGGGACCGGTCGGGTAGCCCCGCCCAGCCGTCGGCGCCGATACCCACCACCGGAATCGGGTGCCCCGCCCAGGAGAGCGCGGGGTCGGCGGTCACCGGGGCAGCCGCCGCCAGACGGCCTGCGGCAGCAGGCGCATGCCGAAGAACACCGGCCGCAAAATCCCCGGGATCCACACCCGTGCCGAGCGGCGGCCCAGCGCGGTCACCACCGCGGCGGCCACCTGGTCCGGCGTGCTGGAGAACGGCGCCGGGGTCATCCCCTCGGTCATCTTGCCCACCACGAAGCCCGGCCGCGCCAGCAGCAGCTGGACCCCGCTCCCGTGCAGCGCATCGGCCAGCCCGGAGGCGAACCCGTCCAATCCGGCCTTGGCGGAGCCGTAGACGTAGTTCGCGCGCCGCACTCGAACCCCGGCCACCGAACTGAACACGACCAGCTGACCGCTGCCCCGGGACCGCATCTCGTTGGCCAGGACGGTCAGCACGCTGATCTGGGCGGTGTAGTCGGTGTGTACCACCGCCAGCGCGTGGGCGGGGTCGGCCTCGGCGCGGGACTGGTCGCCCAGCACCCCGAAGGCCAGCACCGCGACCCCGATCGGCCCGTAGTCGGCGGCGATCTTGCCGAGCAGGGCGGGATGGCCCGCGGTGTCGTCGGCGTCGAACTCCACCGGATGCACCGCGGTCGCGCCGGCGGCGGTGAGCGCCGCGGTCTCGGCGTCCAGATCCTCGCAGCGCCGCGCGGCCAGCACCACCGCCCGCCCGGGCGCGAGCCGCAGCGCCACCTGCAGACCGATCTCACTGCGTCCACCCAGCACCAGCACCGTGCCCGGGTCGATCCCTCGTGTTCGACGCACAACCATGCGCTCAGTCTGTCATCCGCACACGGCGAGGTGCGGAACCGGGAGACGTGCCGGGCGCGCGCGGCGACCCGCTACGGTCGATCCATGACGCTGCGTACTGCCGAATTGTCCCCGGCGGCCGTCGAGTTCCTCACCGAACGGCATCTGGCGACGCTCACGACTCTGCGGGCCGACGGCACCCCGCACATGGTGCCGGTGGGGTTCACCTGGGACCCCGACGCCGGGCTGGCCCGGGTCATCACCGACGGTGCTTCGGTGAAGGCCCGTAATGTGCGGCGTTCGGGTTACGCCGCCGTCGGCCAGGTGGACGGTGCGCGCTGGCTGACCCTGGAGGGTCCGGCGGTCGTCCTCGACGATCCGGCCGCCGTCCGGGAAGCCGAACGGCGCTATGCCGAGCGCTACCGGGTGCCACGGGAGAACCCGACCCGGGTGGTGCTGGCCATCGAGGTCCGGCGGGTGCTGTGCGGGGTCCGGTTGCGCGAGGCCTGAACGCCGGGCCGGCTAGCCGCCGGCCGGCAGGACGGTCAGCCCGTGCGGGCGCTCGTTCATCGCCACACAGCCGTCCTCGGTGACGACCACGATGTCCTCGATCCGGGCGCCCCATTCGCCCGGGAAGTAGATCCCGGGTTCGATACTGAACGCCATACCCGGCCGCAGTTCCAGGTCGTTGCCCGCGACGATATAGGGCTCCTCGTGCACCGACAGGCCGATCCCGTGCCCGGTCCGGTGGACGAACGCGGGTCCGAATCCGGCGGCTTCCAGCGGTTCGCGGGCGGCCGCGTCCACGGTTTCGGCGCGGACACCGGGCCGCACGGCGGCCACGGCGGCGGCCTGGGCGCGTTCCAGTTCGGCGCAGCGCGCGGCGATCTCCGGATCGGCGTCGCCCAGCACATAGGTCCGGGTGGAATCGGAGTAGTAACCGGGCTCCACCGGGCCGCCGATATCGATCACCACCACGTCACCGGCCTCGATTCGGCGCTCCGATACCTCATGGTGCGGGTTGGCGCCGTTGGGCCCACTGCCCACGATCACGAACGCGGCCTCGGTATGGCCTTCGGCCACGATGGCGTCGGTGATGTCCCTACCGACCTCGGCTTCGGTCCGCCCGACCCGCAGGAACTCCCCCATCCGGGCGTGCACCCGGTCGATGGCCGCGCCCGCCCGGCGCAGCGCCGCGATCTCGGCGTCGTCCTTGATCATGCGCAATTCGCGCAGTACCGGGGTCGCCGAGACCGGGAGCCCGCTGAAACTGTGCGCCAGCGGCAGTAGATGCAGCGCGGGCATGGAATCGGCCACCGCGACGCGGGAGCCGATGTGCAGCGCCGACCGGACCAGCTGATACGGATCCACCCCGTCCACCCAGTCCAGGACCCGCAGGCCGAGTTCGTCGACCGCGGACTCCTGCAGTGCCGACACCTCCAGTTTCGGGATCACCACCGAGGGGGTGGCCTTGTCGGAGGTGATCACCAGACAGGTCAGCCGTTCGAATGACTGGGCCGCCGATCCGATGAGGTACCGCAGGTCCGGGCCGGGGGTGATGAGCAGGGCGTCGAGATGGGCGTCGCGGATCAACTGGACCGCCCGCTCCAATCGCTGCCCGTAGACCTCCGCCGCGAACCGTGACTCCGTGTGCGCGCTCATGACCTCGAACCTACCTCGCACCCGGGGGGCGGCACATCGGATACGTCGGTGGGTCCTTGTAGATTCACCGGGTGACTACGACCGAATCCACGCCGCGTCCCCTGCTGCTGCTGGACGGCGCGAGTCTGTGGTTCCGGGCCTTCTACGCGATCCCGGACAAGCTCACCGCGTCCGACGGCCGGTCGGTGAACGCCCTGCGCGGGTTCACCGATATGGTCGCCTCCCTCGTCACCAGGCATCGCCCCGCCCGGCTCGTGGTGTGCCTGGACCTGGACTGGCGGCCGAAGTTCAGAGTGGATCTGGTGCCCACCTACAAGGCCCATCGTCTCGACACCTCCGCCACGGCCGCACCGGGCGCCGAGGAAGTACCGGACCGGCTGACTCCGCAGGTCGACATGATCCTCGAGGTGCTGGCCGCCGCCGGTATCGCCACGGCCGGCGCGGAGGGCCTGGAAGCCGACGATGTACTGGGCACCCTGGCCTCCACCGAACTCACCGACCCGGTGATCGTCGTCAGCGGCGACCGGGATCTGCTGCAGCTGGTCCGCGATACCCCCGAACCGCCGGTGCGGGTGCTGTACGCGGGCCGCGGGCTGGCCAAGGCCGAGTTGTTCGGGCCGGTGGAGGTCGCGGCGAAATACGGCGTTCCGGAGCAGAACGCGGGCCCGGCCTACGCGGATATGGCGACGCTGCGCGGGGATTCGTCGGACGGGCTCCCGGGCGCCGCGGGGATCGGCGAGAAGACCGCAGCCACCCTGATCAGCAGGTTCGGTTCGCTCGAGGCGCTGCGGGCGGCGGTCGACGATCCCGCGGCCGACCTGGCCCAGGGCATCCGGACGAAATTGCGCACGGCCGCCGACTATCTCGACGCGGCGGCGCCGGTGGTGCGGGTGGTGCGCGACGCCGATGTGATCCTGTCCCGGCCCGACACTCTGCACCCGATCCCGGCCGATACCGACGCGCTGCGGGAGCTCGCCCGCGCCTACAACGCGGAGAGCCCGGTCGAGCGGCTGATCACCGCGCTGGCGAACTGCTCCTGACCGGCCCGGGACAGCGAAAACCCGCCGGAGGGCAGCGTCCGGCGGGTTCGTCCGGCGAGAAGATCAGCTCGGGCGGCCGACTTCGTAGGTGCCGTCGTCCTTGGTGATCTTGATGTTGACCTTCTTGGCCTCGCCACCGACCTTCAGATCACAGGTGAATGTGGCATCCACCGCGACCTCCTGGCCCGCGGGGCACTGAACATCCTTGACGTCGTCGATACCGTAGGAATCCGCGAGGACCTGCGCCACGCCCGTCTGCACGGCGGCCTGGTCCAGCTGGTCCTTGGCCGTGAGGGTCAGAATGCCCACGACCGCGCCGACCACGAGTACCACCACCAGCACGGCCACGCCGATGATGACGCCGGTTTTCTTACCACCGCCCGACGGCTGCGGCCGACCGGCCCACTGCTGCTGATTCGGCTGACCCCACTGCTGCTGCGGCTGCTGCCCCCACTGCTGCTGATTCGGGTCACTCCACTGCGGCTGCTGATTCGGATCGCCCCAGGGCTGCTGGGGTTGCTGCCCCCACTGCTGCTGATTGGGGTCGTTCCACTGCTGCGGCTGGGGCTGCTGCGGTTGGGGCTGCGGCTGGCTCCACTGCTGCTGCGGCGGCGGGGCGGGCTGCCACTGCTGACCCCCCTGATCGCTGCCCCACTGCTGGGTGGGCTGCGCCTGCTGCGGGTCGGGCACCGGGGGCTGCGCGGGCGGCTGGTTCCCCCACTGCGGCGCCGCGCCGGGCGGCTGCTGCCCACCCCAGACCTGGGTGGGATCGTTACGTCCCTCCCCGGTGCCCGGGGCGTCGTTCGGTCCGTACGGCCCGCTCATCTGGTTGCCTCCACTCGCATTGTCCAACACACGGTAGCCCCCCGCGTGCGGTTGAAATCAAATCACAATCGATGGTCTCACGCTGCGTCCACCGCGACGACACCACGCCGGATCGCCCGGACGGCCTTGGCCGCGGTGGCCGCGACCTCGGTATCGTCTGCGGTGGTGTGGATCTGGTCGAGCAGATCGATCACCTGCCGGCACCAGCGCACGAAATCCCCCGCCGACAGCGGTGTGCCCTGATCGCCGCTGGCCAGCAGCGAATCCGCCAATGCGTCTCCGCGGGCCCATTTGTAGATACCACCCACGAACCCGAGATCCGGTTCGCGGCTGGGGGCCAGCCGGTGCTCGGACTCGTCGTTGCGCAACCGTGACCACTCGGCGATGGTGTCGGCGACCGCGCGGCGGATCGGCGCGGTCGGTCCGGTAGCGCCGAGATACCCACCCTCCGAACGCGATTCGTACACCAGAATCGACACCACGGCCGCCAGTTCGGCCGGGCCCAGTCCGCGCCACAGCCCCTGCCGCAGACATTCGGCCACGAGCAGATCGCTTTCCGCGTAGATGCGGGCCAGCCGCCGCCCGTCCGCGGTGACCTCCCCCTGGTGCACGAAACCGCGTTCCTCGAGCAGCCCGACGATCCGGTCGAAGGTGCGGGCCAGTGAATTGGTGGTCGTCGCGACCTTCTGCCGCATCGACTCGGTCTCTCGCGCCACCCGGTTGTAGCGCTCCCCGAACCGGGCCAGCTGCTCCCGATCAGGCCGGGTGTGGGCGGGATGGGCCCGCAGCGCCCGGCGCAGGGCGCCCAGTTCGGGATCGTCGGCACCCGCGGCCCGTTTGTCCCGGCGGGGGCGGTGCGGCGCGATGATCCCGGTGCTGCGCAGCGCCGAGGCGAGATCGCGGCGGGTCCGCGCGGTGCGATGGTCCACCCGGCGCGGCAGCCGCATCCGGCCCAGCGGCTGGGGCGGCGCCGGGAAGTCGGCGACCGAGACCCGGCCCGCCCATTTGTCCTCGGTGAGCACCAGCGGGCGCGGATCACCGGGGGTGGCGTCGGGTTCCAGGATCACGGCCAGGCCCGCCCGGCGCCCGGCGCCGATGGCGACCACATCGCCGCGGCGTAGTTCGGTCAGGGCGGCGACACCGGCAGTGCGCCGGTCGGTACGGGTCTGGTGGTTGAGCTGTCGTTCGCGCTGTTTGATCCGTTCCCGCAGGCCGAAGTACTCCAGGAAGTCCCCGTCCTCGCCGCCGAGCTGGGCGGCGAGTTTACGCAACTGGCTCTCGTTGCGTTCGATACCGCGGACCAGACCGACCACCGACCGGTCGGCCTGGAACTGGGCGAAGGAACGCTCGAGCAGCAGCCGCGCTTCCTCGGCGCCGAGCCGGTCGATCAGGTTGATCGACATGTTGTAGCCGGGTTTGAAGGAACTACGCAGCGGATAAGTGCGGGTGGAGGCCAGACCGGCGACCGCGCTGGTATCGACCTCGGGCTGCCACAGCACGACCGCGTGGCCCTCCACGTCGATACCGCGCCGGCCCGCCCGGCCGGTGAGCTGGGTGTACTCCCCCGGGGTCAGTTCGGCGTGGGTCTCGCCGTTGAACTTGACCAGACGCTCGAGCACCACCGTGCGCGCGGGCATATTGATCCCGAGCGCCAGCGTCTCGGTGGCGAACACCGCCCGGACCAGGCCTTTGACGAACAATTCCTCGACGGTGTGCCGGAACGCGGGCAGCATTCCGGCGTGATGCGCGGCCAGGCCGCGGTGCAGCGCCTCCCGCCACTCCCAGTAGCCGAGCACCTCGAGATCGGCGCGCGGCAATTCACCGGTGTGTTTGTCGATGATCGCGTCGACGACCTCCGGATCGGCCGCGCCGCCCAGATCCAGCCCGGAGCGCAGGCACTGGGCCAGCGCGCCGTCACAGCCGGCCCGGCTGAAAATGAAGGTGATCGCGGGGAGCAGGCCCTCTTCGTCGAGCCGGGCCAGGACCTCGGGCCGGGGCAGCGGCCGGAAGAACCGCCGTGGCCCGCCCCGCCCGCGCGGACCACCCCAGCCTTCCATCCGATCGGCGCTCTCCCGCTGCTTGATGTAGCGGACCAGATCCGAATCGACCAGCACCCGCTGGTCGGACGATTCGCTGTCGAACAGGTCGAACATGCGGCGCCCGACCATCACGTGCTGCCACAGCGGCACCGGCCGGGTCTCGTCCACCACCACCGCGGTGTTACCGCGCACGGTTTCCATCCAGGCGCCGAACTCCTCGGCATTGGACACCGTGGCCGACAGGCTCACCAGCCGCACTTCCGGCGGCAGGTGCAGGATCACCTCCTCCCAGACCGCGCCGCGGAACCGGTCGGCCAGGTAGTGCACCTCGTCCATCACCACATGGGACAGGGAGCGCAAGGCGTCGGACGAGGCGTAGATCATGTTCCGCAGCACCTCGGTGGTCATCACCACCACCGGGGCATCGGCATTGATCGACTGATCGCCGGTGAGCAGACCCACCCCGTCCCGGCCGTACCGCTCGGTGAGATCGGCGAACTTCTGGTTCGACAGCGCCTTGATGGGCGTGGTGTAGAAACATTTCCCGCCCGACGCCAACGCCAGATGCACCGCAAATTCGCCGACGACGGTCTTTCCGGCGCCGGTGGGCGCACAGACGAGTACCCCGTGCCCCTCCTCGAGGGCGGTACAGGCCTGGCGCTGGAAGGGGTCCAGCTCGAATGTCAGCTGGGCGGCGAACCGGGACAGTTCGGCGGTCAGCGACGCGTTCGGTGTCACGGCTCCGAGACTAATCGAGGAATCCGACACCGGTCGCGCCGATAATTTCCGGGGACGGACCCGCAGCGGTCAGAGTGTGTCCGAATAGTCCGTGGTCGGGCGACCGGTCCGCTCCGGGGCGGGCACCGTATCGGCCGACGGAATGGGTGTGGCCGGATCGACCGAGGTCGGCGCCTCGATACGCGAGGCATCCTCATCGCCGAGGGCGCCCAGTTGCTGCGCCTCGATCCGGGTCCGGCGCCGGTCGTTGAACCGGGCGAACTGCACCGCGAACTCGAACAGCACGGTCAGCGCGAGTGCCAGCGCCAGCATGGAGAACGGGTCCTGCGGGGTGACGATCGCCGCGAACACGAACAGGCCGAAGATGATGCCGCGCCGCCAGGCCTTCAGCTTCTCGTACGGCAGCACCCCGATCAGGTTGAGACCGACGATCAGCAGCGGGGTCTCGAAACTGACGCCGAAGATGATCAGCAGCTGAATGATGAAGCTGAAGTACTGGGAACCGCTGAGCGCGGTGATCTGCACATTGTCGCCGATACTGAGCAGGAAACTCAGCGCGTGCGAGATGACCCAGTAGGCCAACACCGCGCCACCGGCGAACAGGAACGAGCCGGTCACCACGAAACCGACCGCGTACCTGCGTTCCTTCGGATACAGACCCGGCGTGATGAACGCCCATGCCTGATACAGCCAGATCGGGCAGGCCAGCACCACACCGGCGGTCAGGCCGACCTTCAACCGGAGCATGAACTGCTCGAACGGTGCGGTGGCCAGCAGGCGGCACTCACCGCCGGGAGTCAGCGAGGCACGCGCCGAATCGGGTAGCGAACAGTAGGGACCGCGCAGAATCTCGCCGAGGCTCTCCAGCCCGAAGAACGAATGCGCATACCACAGGAAACCCACGATCGTGGTGACCAGCACGGCCGCCAGCGAGATCAACAGCCGGGTGCGCAACTCCCGCAGATGGTCGACCAGAGACATGGTGCCATCGGGATTGGTCCGGCGCTTGCTGTGCCGGGGGTCGAACGGAATTCGCATGGTGTGTGGATGCCCTCGTATCAGCGTGCCTCGCTCCGCTCGGCCTGCGGCACTGCCCGGTGCCCCGGCGATACTCCGCCCGGTATTCGGTCAGGGCCCGGTCGGCAGCGCCGGGTCGACAGCGTCGTATCGGGGTCCGGGTGTGCCCGGACCCGCGGATACGGGCTCAGAGCGTTTTCGACTCGCTCCGCGTCTCCGTCGCCTGCGGCGCCGCCTCCCGGCCGGCCGGCAGTTCCGGCGCGGGCTGCGTGGTCGAGGTGCCGGCGGGTTTGCCGTCGTTGTGCATCTCGCTCACTTCGCTCTTGAAGATGCGCAGCGACCGGCCGAGACTGCGGGCCGCGTCGGGCATCCGCTTCGCGCCGAAGAACACCACGAACAGCGCCGCGACGATCAGCCAGTGCCAGATGCTCAGACTGCCCATTGTGGTTACCTCCCAAGACTGTGGTCTTTCCGATGCTACCTGCCCAGACAGGCGCATCGAACGCAAGCTGGGGCAGATGCCCGCACGTCACCCGCCGGTAGACCGCCGTTCACCGCCGCATCCGGTGGTCGCGGGCGCGCGGCGGGTCTGCCGGTTGTCAGGCGGGCTCGTCGAGCCCCGCGGCCGCATACGCCGCCAGGGCTGCATCGGAGCGCTCCCGGACCGCCGCCACCAGATCGGGCGGACCCAGCACGGTCACCCCGGATCCGAACCCGAGCGCCAACCGCGCCATCCAGTCCAGTGTGGCGAAACGCATGGTCGCCTCGATACTCCCGGCGGCGCGCACCGCCACCCGGTGCATCGGATACTGGTCCAGCACCCAGCCGTGGTCGGCGGCGATCAACAGCCGCGCCAACGGGACCGCGGGATCGTCCTGGAACAGATCCAGCCCCGCCTCCGTATCGCGCGCCTCCCGCGGCGGGCGGGCCGGTTCGTCGAGTTCGGCCGCCGATTCGATGCGGTCGAACCGGAACAGTCGCACGCCCTCGGCCTCCCGGCACCACGCCTGCAGATAGCTGTTGTCGTCGACGGCGACGATACGGATGGGATCGACCACCCGGTCCGACACCACATCGCGGCTCGCCGAGTAGTACTCCAGTCGCAGCGCCCGGCGCGCCGCCACCGCGGACCGCACCGTGGTCACCGCCGGCGCCTCGGCGGGCAGTTCACCGACTGGAACGGCCCCCGCGTCCGCGGCCGGCGCCGCGCCGGAGATCGCCGCCTCGAGCTTGGCGATGGCCGAATGCGCGGCGGTCGGATCCACCATGCCCGGCAGATCGACGATCGACCGCAGCGCCACCAGCACCGCCGTCGCCTCGATCGAGGTCAGCCGCAACGGCCGCTCGATCCCCGCGGTAAACGTGACCTGCACACTCTCCTCCGAAAAGGACAGATCGATCAGGTCACCGGGACCGTAGCCGGGCAGCCCGCACATCCAGAGCTGATTCAGATCGGCCATCAACTGCTTGGTGGTGACCCCCAGATCGGCCGCGGCCTCCGCCGCACTGATCCCCGGATTGGCCACGAAATACGGGACCATGTTCAGCAGCCGCGACAGTCGCGCCGACAACCGCGTGCTCACAACGCCACCTCCGTCCGGTCGATCACCGAACGCAACCGCGCCACCACATCGGCCCGCAACTCCGCCGGTTCGAGCACCAGCGCATCGGCGCCCAGCCCGGTGATCAACCGGGTCAGCCAATGCTGCGATCGGATCGGCACCTCGAGCACACTGCCCGGCCGGTCACCGATGGTCCGGCTACCCACCACATCGCCGATCCGGCGCAGATCCCGGCCCCGGCCCTGCGCCACCCAGATGGTCGCCGACCCGGTGACCGGCGCACTACCGGTCACCCGGGTCACGATCTCCCGCAGATCCGTCCCCGCCGGCGGATGTACGGCATTACGCGGCCCGTACGCGGTGATCTCCTCCCCGATCCGGGACAAGCGGAAAGTCCGCACCGCATCCCGGTCACGGTCGTGCCCCACCAGATACCAGCGCCCCCGCCACGTCACCACCCCCCACGGCTCGACATCCCGCATCAGAAACGGCGCGTTACTGGCACCACGATGCTCGAACCGCACCGCTTGCCCGGCATCGATCGCCGCAAGCAACTTCCCCAGCACCGGCTCGGAGCCACGGGTCCGCGCCGGCACCGCCGGAATGGCCGCAAACGCGGTATCGGTCTCCACGTGCACACCCCCCGCCCGCAATTTCAGCAGCGCCCCCGCCGCGGCCGCCGCCAGCTCCGGCGACTCCCACATCTGCAGAGCCACCGCCACCGCCGCCGACTCCTCGCTGGTCAGATCGATATCCGGCAGCTCGTAGGCGTCCCGGTTGATCCGGTAACCCTCCACCGTCGAAAAACGACCGGACGGGCCCACCTCGAGAGGTATGCCCAGATCCCGGAGCTCGTTCTTGTCCCGCTCGAACATCCGGCTGAACGCCTCGTCGCTGGCACAGTCCTCATAGCCCGCGACGCTCTCCCGGATACGCTCCGCAGTCAGGAACTGCCGAGTCGACAGCAGCGCGATGACCAGATTCATCAGGCGCTCGACCTTGGATATCGCCACGCGAAGCAGGATAGTGCAGGTTCGGGTCGCGGTGCCTACGGCGCCGTCAGGGGGCTCTCGTACGCCACGAGTGCCGGGCCATCCCCAGCGTGCCCGGGGTGGACGAGGCACGGTTCGCAACAGCGAAGGCACGGACTTGCTCGCCAAGGTGAGAAGTGGACTTGCTCGCCAAGGTGCTGTGTTTTTGGCGCCGCCTCCGGCGTCGCGGGGTTGAGGCCCCCTTGTGTCTCGCCGTTTCGGCCTCGAGACTCGCGCCTGCGGCGCATGCGCTTCGAG